>CAYWRH010000003.1:0-82334 GCA_964460435.1 uncultured Desulfatiglans sp. | reverse complement strand
AAAAATTTATATAATTACTCCAGAGAAAAATCATAATGAAGAGAAAAAAGATAGAGAAGTAATGCCAGCATGAGCTCTTTTGCCATTACGGCTATAAAAATGACAGTTGTCCTGCCTGCAGTCGAAAACAGGTCAACAGGATGGGAAACCAGCCTGATTATACAATATACAAGCAGGTAGAGAAAGGTATTTAAACCTATTATGCCACCAGAAAGGATATCCAGCAAAAAGCCCTGACAAAATACAAATATGCCCGTACTGGGCGCGCCTGATGCCAGCAAAAAGACAGTGAAAATTATTATAAGGTCAATATCTATCCCTTTTGTGAGTAATGAGTGTAACAGATTACCTTTGATTAGTATAAAGATGACAGATATAGACCAGACAAGCAGGATATTGATTACTGCTTTTCGTTCGAAGAGTCTAATAGCGGGTCCTCCCTCAATATTACCAGAACTTCTTCAAGTCTTGCGAAGTCAACCGATGGCTTAATTTTTATATCCTTAAAAAGCCCATCCGGCGCATCCCTGACCTCAATCACCTTTCCGATATGATTGCCCTTAGGAAATACCCGGTCAAGCCCGGATGTTACAACAATATCACCCGTGCGCACATCGCTTGTTTTAAGTACATAATCAAGTGCGCATTTCTCAGATGAAATGCCTTTAACGATCCCGCTGTCACGGGACCGTTCAATTATACAATCAACAGCGCTGTTCTGGTCTATCAGGAGCAGCACCTTTGAATATCTATATGACACCGAAACAATCTGACCTACAACCCCATCAGCATTAACTACAGGCATACCCTCCTTTATGCCTGAATTTTTGCCCCTGTCAATAATAACAGACCTGAACCATCCGGTCGGATCACGCCCTATTACCTGTGCGGCCAGATAGTCACCTCCGGCATAATCTCTGGCCCTTAACATATTATGGATGCGTTCAAAGGTTAAAATAATCTCCCTTTGTCTTGAATTTTCAATTATAAGCCTGTTGAGTTCAGCCCTGAGCCTTTTATTCTCCTCATGTGTGCCAATGAGCGCTATATATTTATCCCATAACCCTGTTGAATAGCTTACACCTTTTTTTACAGATTTCTGAACAGGGGCAAGGAGTTCGATTAAAATCTTTACCACAGGATTCCATGATTTTGACTTCCCGGCATTAGAGGATAGAAATATAAGGGCAAGGAATATCAGAAAAACCAATATTCCGATCTGTATTTTCCTCTTATTTGAAAGCAATTAAAATGTAAGCCTCCTGAGCCCGATAAATCAGATTTGAAATGAAATACCCTGCTGCAGGGCAACAGGGTTTTTATTGATAAGATGCATTACCAATAAGCGGCGGATAATTATCCCCAGGCCGCTCTCCGGTAAAATAAACCTGTTTACTTGATCATTACTTCTCTTAGGACATTCATATTGTCCAGCGCCTTTCCTGAACCCAGCACAACTGTAGAGAGGGGGTCTTCTGTAATTGTAATGGGCAGTTTTGTCTCCTCCCTGAGCAAAACATCCAGCTCCTTTAACATGGCGCCTCCTCCTGTCAATACAATGCCCCTGTCAACAATATCTGCAGCAAGCTCAGGGGGGGTCTGTTCAAGGGCGATCCTGACAGTCTCAACAATGGTCTCAACCTGTTCTGAAATTGATTTACGTACCTCATCAGAATCTATGGTAAGTATCTTTGGTATGCCCGTAACCAGGTCACGTCCCTTGACCTCTATGGTTTCAATATGATCACTGGGGTATGCATTGCCAATGGTTGTTTTGATGATCTCTGCAGTAGACAGACCAATAAGAAGGTTGTATTTCCTTTTTATATACTGAAGTATGGCCTCGTCCATCTTGTCACCACCCACCCTCACCGATTTGCTGTACACGATTCCGGCAAGGGAGATAACCGCAACTTCTGTTGTGCCTCCACCTATATCAACAACCATATTACTTGTTGGTTCTGTTATTGGCAGTCCTGCCCCGATTGCAGCGGCCATAGGCTCTTCAATAAGAAAAACCTCTCTTGCCCCTGCTGATTCCGCAGATTCCCTGACCGCCCTCTTTTCCACCTGGGTAATGCCGGATGGAACACAAATAATTATCCTTGGCCGGACAAGAGTAGTCCTGTTATGAACCTTTCTTATAAAATGCCTCAGCATGGCCTCCGTGATCTCAAAGTCGGCTATCACGCCATCTTTCATGGGTCTTATAGCAGAGATATTGCCGGGGGTACGGCCAAGCATCATCTTTGCTTCCTTGCCTACCGCAAGAACCTTATTAATCCCTTTTGCATCCTTTCTTACAGCAACTACAGAGGGTTCGCTCAGAACAATCCCCCTGCCCTTGACATAGACAAGGGTATTGGCTGTCCCCAGATCAATCGCCAGATCATTGGAAAACAGACCGAGAATGGGGTCAAGCAACATATTTCGCTCCTTTCAGAAATAAAAGATATAGATTAAATTACTTATAGACCTTTATTATGCTACAGTAAAATGTTTTTATGATCTTGACAAAAAAAACTTATTACGGTTAAATAGCCGTTTATTTTTACATACAATCTTTTGAAAGAAGGCATTAAAATGAAACGAACTTTTCAACCAAGCAACATCAAAAGAGTCCGTACTCATGGTTTCAGAGCAAGAATGAGCACCATTGGCGGCATTAAGGTACTAAAAAGAAGAAGAGCTAAAGGTCGAAAACGACTGACTGTTTAACTTTTATTCATGAGACAGAACTCATTCCCTAAGCGAGAAAGGTTATTGAACAGAAGGGATTTTGTCAATCTAAATCGATTAGGGAAAAGATTTCATACTGAACACTTTTTAGTCATAATAAAAGAAAACCATGCGGGCATACGCAGATTTGGAATTACTGTAACTAAAAAGACAGGTAATGCGGTTAAACGCAACAGGATCAAACGGCTTTTAAGAGAGTTTTACAGACTGAATAAAAAGAGTTTTTCCATTGGATATGACTTTGTTATCATAGGGAAAAAAAATTCCTTCCTTCTTGCTTATGCAGATATTAAAGAGGAACTGGGTGAAATTATCCTGGATAAAGGATCTGATATATAATCTCAGGTATTTGCCAATAGGGTGCATATACCTATACCAGAAGATTATATCCCCTCTTAAAGGCCCTTCCTGCAGGTTTTATCCATCCTGTTCAGCCTATGCCTGCCTTGCTTTTAAAAAATACGGGGTGTTTAAGGGTGGGGTATTGGCGGTAATCAGAATTATCAAATGTAATCCGTTTCACCCCGGTGGGTATAATCCTTTAACCTAATTTATCATGAGGTGGCTGAAAGTCATAAATATCAGACTGAAAACGGCGCATGTGAATAAATTATTGAATCTGGTTTATTAATGGAAAAAAGAGCAATTTTGGCCTTTATACTGTCTTTTCTGGTTTTTGTTATCTGGGCACAGTTTTTTATACCAAAGACAAATATCCCTGTGAATGAGGCCCAAAAGAGAGAAGAAAAAATCCCGATGGATATAAACAAGGGATCAGCAGATCTGTCTGCAATAGCACCTGAGCCTATTGACAATAAAACTGATAATGAGGTGTTGGGCAATTCTGTTCCTGAAAAGAGGATCATAGTTGAAACGCCTCTATATAGGGCTACCCTAACGAATAAAGGCCCTTCGATCATAGGGTTTCAGTTGAAAAAATTCAAGGTGTCAATCGAACCGGGGTCACCAGATGTTGAACTTTTCAAAGAAAATGGGGAGACACAAAATCATCTATCTTTTATCTTTAATAATCCAAAGATAAAAGAGTCCCCTGCCCTCTTTTTTACCCCTGATAAAGAGGTTATAAATCTTAACCAGGGCAATAATACAGAGACCCTTTCATTTAGATATAATTCTCCTGAAGGAATAACCATAGAGCAGCTCTTCAGTTTTTCACCTGACAGGTACGATATAGGGGTCAAAATAAAGGTATCCAACAGCTCTTTAAATGTTGCAACTGGGAATATCAAATCAGTAATCAGTAATACACCCGAACAAAAAAAGGAAAGGTATTACTCTTTTAAAGGAACAGCTGTTTATGTTAACAATGACCTTAAACAGTTCAAGCCCAAGGATCTCAAGGATGAAGAGGATGCAGACATTACTGGCAACATAGAGTGGTTTTCCTATGAAGATGAGTATTTTATAACAGCGGTTGCCCCTGAGGAAAAAAAGGGGGCCCGTTACATAGGGACACTTCAGAAAACCGGAGCAATTACTGCAACACATTTCTCCGAATCTGTTGAGATATTGCCGTCTACAGAATTAGTGAAGGGCTATTCCCTGTTCCTTGGTCCAAAAGAGATCAAGATACTAAAGAGATTTGGCAATAACCTTGAGTCAGCCATTGATTACGGCTTTTTTGATGTTATTGCAAAACCTCTGCATTTTGTGCTTCTCTTTTTTAACAGGTATTTAAAAAACTTCGGGTTTTCAATAATTCTGGTGACTATAATTATCAAGATAATATTCTGGCCTCTCACCCACAAGAGCCAGAAATCCATGAAGGAGATGCAGAAACTTCAGCCGTTAATGGCTAAAATACGTGAAAAATACAAGGACAACCGGGAGATGATGAACAAGGAGCTTATGGGGCTGTACAGGACCTACAAGGTCAATCCCATGAGCGGGTGTCTTCCGATGCTGATCCAGATACCTGTATTTATCGCACTGTATTCTGTGCTGAGCAGCTCTATAGAGCTGAGACATGAACCCTTTGCCTTCTGGATAAAGGATCTGTCTACCCCAGACAGATTGTTCAGCCTGCCTTTCGGTATTCCATTTATGGAGCCTCCATACGGTATACCGGTGCTCACCCTTTTGATGGGGTTATCAATGTTTATCCAGCAGAAGATGCAGCCTATGGTAGGAGACCCTGCCCAGGCAAAAATAATGATGTTTATGCCGATAATGTTCACGGTAATGTTTATTAATTTCCCATCCGGCCTGGTACTCTATTGGTTGACACAAAATATCCTTTCTATAGGTCAGCAGTACTATATCAACAAAAAGCCGGTGTAAAGATTGGAGGATATGCATGGACAGTTATGAATTTGAAGGAAAGACCGCTGAAGAGGCTATCAACAATGCCTCTCGTGAATTAAAGATATCGCCTGAAAACCTGGAGTTTGAAATTATTGAACCGGGTTCAGCAGGAATTTTTGGCCTTGTTGGCACAAGAAAAACCAAAATAAGGGTAACAATCAAAGAATCAGACCTTGATGATGACGATGACGATTTTGAGAATTATAACGACCTTGAACATTTTGATAACTCTGACTCAGATGAAGAGATAGAAGAGGCTGATGAGGGGGAGGCAGAAGATAATGAGGAGACAGAAGAGGCAGATGAAAATCTTGCGCCTTATTTGAAGAGCGCCATTGATGCGCTGGATAATATCCTTAAACTCATACCTGTTGAGACAAGCGTAAGGGGGAGCTGCTCAAAGGGCAAAATATCCCTTGTTATTGAAGGCGACACCTCAGGCATCCTGATAGGCAGGAAGGGCAAGACACTTGATGCGCTTCAGTACATCCTTAATAAAATTATAAACAGGGATGCAGACAAGAAGATAAAGGTAATTATAGACTCTGAGAATTACCGGCAGAGAAGGGTTGATGCACTTACAGAGATGGCTCTCAAGATAGGCAACAAGGCCAAAAAATATAAAAAGCCATTCTCAACAAGCCCCTTAAACCCGCATGACAGGCGTATAGTTCATCTGGCCCTCAAGAATGTGGAAAAGCTGGAAACCAGAAGCAGAGGAGAGGGGCTTCTTAAAAGGGTTGTAATAATCCCCAAAAGATAAAATTTTATAATTGAACAGGCATCGGGTATGGCACTTATTTACTGATGCCTGTTTATCCAGGTCAAACCGGAAAAGATGTCAAACCTTCCAGAAAATGACACGATTGCGGCAATAGCCACCCCCTACGGCATGGCCGGTATCGGTATAATCAGGATAAGCGGGCCTCTTTCACTTGCTGTTGCAGAAAGACTTTTCAGATCATCAAAAGACAGGTCAATAAAAAGTCACAGGCTTTATCATGGTCATTTAATTGATCCATCCTCAAATGAAGCGATTGATGAGGTGCTCCTCTCATTCATGAAGGCCCCGCACACATACACAAGAGAGGATATTGTTGAAATTAACTCCCATAGCGGCCCGGTGCTGCTATCAAGAATACTACAGTTAATCCTTGAACAGGGTATAAGGCTCGCAAAACCCGGCGAATTTACATTCAGGGCATTCCTGAACAACAGGATTGATCTTATCCAGGCCGAGGCAGTAATGGACCTTATTAATGCAAAGTCAGAAAGGGGGATTATCCTTTCAAACCGCCAGTTGAGCGGAGAATCAGGAAAAGAGATAAGGGGGATAAGGGATAAGGCTCTTGATCTCCTTGCAATAGCAGAGGTTGCAATTGATTACCCTGAAGATGAATCAATAACCCACAGTAATGAGGCCATTCTTTCCGGGCTCACAAATTATATTATTGCCCCGGTTGAAAAAATCATTCAATCCCATTCTTCAAGAAAGATCTGGATAGAAGGGATAGATACGGTGATCACAGGCAGGGTTAATACCGGTAAGTCCAGCCTTCTAAATCGTCTTATCAAGGAGGAGAGGGCTATAGTTTCGCCAATACCTGGCACAACAAGGGATCTGATAGAGACGACACTCTATATCAATGGAATCCCATTTAAGATAACCGACACAGCAGGGCTCAGGGAAGGCAAAGATGCCATTGAACTGATAGGCATCGACCTTGCCAGAAAGAAACTCAAAGAGGCTGATCTTGCACTTGCGGTAATAGATCAGAGCAGACCTCTGGATGAAAATGACAGGGAACTGCTTTCAGTAATAGATAGCAACAAGTGCATAATCATCCTTAACAAGATTGATCTACCGGGGGCTGTGAATGAAGAGGAAATAAGGGAGCTGGCTGGAGAATCTGATATTGTAAAAATATCCGCCCTTACAGGTGAAGGGATAGATATACTGGAGGAGAGGATGGTTGAAAAGATATCAGGGAGTGATACAGGCCTTGAAAACCATCTTGTCCCGAATATAAGGCAGAAGACCGCATTATCACAGGCGCTTAACCATTTCAAGAATGCGGCCTTAAACCTGATGCAGACACAACCGATAGAGATCATAGCCGTTGACCTTAAAAGCGGCATTGAAAATCTTGAAGAGGTTACAGGCGAAAGTTCAGGAGATGATCTTTATGACAGGATATTCAGCAACTTCTGTCTGGGTAAATGATCAGCCGTTAAAGTATTCCCTCACCTGTTTTATTGCGCAGAACTTGCCGCACATGGTACAGACATCCTTCTCACCCGGAGGATTCTCGCCCCTTATGCGTCTTGCCTTGATTGGATCAAGGGCGCACTGCATCTGGGTTTCCCAGTCAAGGTTCCTTCTTGCCATTGCCATCTTTTTATCACGTTCTATGGCGCCTTTGTTTCCCCTTGCAATATCAGCCGCATGTGCAGCAATCTTTGTTACGATTACCCCCTCGCGCACATCCTCAATGGTAGGCAAGGATAAATGTTCCGAAGGCGTTACATAACATAAGAAATCGGCCCCTGCCTCCCCTGCTATTGCCCCTCCTATTGCGCAGGCAACATGGTCATGACCTGCCGCTATATCAGTCACAAGGGGCCCCAGCACATAAAATGGCGCATTTTTACAGAGCTGTTTTTGAAGCAGTATATTTGCCTTTATCTGATTCATAGGCACATGTCCTGGCCCCTCTATCATAACCTGCACCCCTTGATCCCAGGCAAGATCGGTAAGCTCCCCCAGGGTCATGAGTTCATGTATCTGCGCACGGTCAGTAGCATCAGCAAGGCATCCCGGTCTTAACCCGTCTCCAAGGCTCAATGTGACATCATACCTTTTTGCTATCTCCAGAAGCCTGTCATAGTTTTCATAAAGAGGGTTTTCCCTGTCATGATGCAGCATCCATGTGGTCAAGAGCGCACCGCCTCGGCTTACAATATTGGTTATCCTCTTCTGTCTTTTAAGCGTTTCAAGCGCCGCCCTTGTAAGACCGCAGTGCACTGTAATAAAATCCACACCTTCAGCCACCTGGGATTCTATCACCTCGAATATCTTGTCAACCGTGAGGTGAATTACTCCCCCCTTATTATTTATGGCCTCTACCACGGCCTGGTATATGGGCACAGTGCCGATCGGCACCCTTGATGCATTAATAATCCTTTTTCTGCATTCATTGATATTGCCTCCTGTGGAGAGATCCATAACAGCATCAGCGCCTGCATCAATAGCCACATTCATCTTCTCAAGCTCTTCATCTATATCAGCATGGTCTGATGATGTTCCGATATTTGCATTAACCTTTATGGAGAGACCTTCTCCAATTCCGCAGGGACTCAAATTTTTATGGTTGATATTGGCAGGAATTACAACGCGCCCCAGGGCAATCTTCTCCCTTAATAGAGCCGCATCAACAGCTTCCTTTTCAGCCACTATTTTCATCTCAGGCGTAATGATCCCGGCCCTGGCACTTAATAATTGTGTCATTTTCAAACCCTTAATCTTCTCTAAACTGGATAAAACATACTTGTTTAACAGACTCTTGAAGCTAACAATATCAAGATAGTATGTCAATTGAATTCCTTGTATTTACTGGACAATATTGATATATCTCATAGAATCTGATCCCAAGAATCTGGAGAGCCGCTATGAAAAAAATATTCAGGTACTTTCTTTCATTTAACCCTGTTTCGATTTCTACCCTGATTATCATTACCGTACTTTTAATGCTCGGTTACGGGGTCGAGATTTTTCATCTGTTTGAACTCAAGACCTATGACCAGCGGTTAAAGTGGAGGGGCAAGAGGCCTCTCTCAGGGCTTGTTGTCGCAGCAGTGATAGATGAAAAAAGCCTTGATAAAGAGGGAATGTGGCCCTGGCCGAGGCATAAAATGGCAACCCTGATAAACAGGCTCTCTGATGATGGCGCAAAGGTTATCGGGATGGATATCTTTTTTACCGAGCCAGATAAAAGCATAAACATGGAAATCATCAGCCAGATAGAAAAAAGGCTTAGTGTCATGAACATAATGGATGATGATCTATTCTCTTATCTGTATGAAATTAAAAGGCTGTCTGACAATGATATGCTGTTTGCCGATGCAATAAAGAACTCAAAGGCAAAGGTGGTTATGCCCTATTTCTGGCACAGCAGCAGGGAGAGCCTTGGTTATGATATAGAGACTGAAGAGTTTAACAGAAGATTCAAGGTCATAGGCAACTCCCTCTACTCAATGATGGATTATGATGAGGCCCTGGGTGATGACTATGACCCGTTTTTAAATCCATATATAAACCCCTATGCCCCTGAAATCAACCTTGAGATATTAAGCGGGGCTGCCAGCGGATCAGGATATATTGATCTCCCGTATGAAGATGATGGAATAATCAGGAGGATGCCGCTTGCAGTAAAATACAGGGATAGGGATGATGTCTATACCGCCTTTTCTCTTCAATGCGCCTGGAACTATCTTGACTCTCCTCCGCTCATATTGCAGATAACAAAATATTATGGGATTGATGGTGTAAGGATAGGCAGGCTTTTTGTGCCAACAGATGAAAAGGGAGGTCTGCTGATAAACTATTACGGGCCCGGAGGAACTATCCCCCGTTATTCAGTAACAGACATACTCAAAGGTAATTTTAAAAAGGGCACATTCAAGGATAAAATTGTTGTTGTCGGTTCCACAGCACAGGGCGCCCATGATATGAGGAACACGCCTTTTGATTCGGCTCAGCCGGGCCTTGAGGTGCATGCCACTGTAATAGAAAATATAATCAATCAGGATTTCATAAAAAAGACAATAACCGTGCCCGAGTATGATTACCTTGCAGTCATTATCCTTGGGCTTATTATTGCCTTTATTATACCTAGATCAGGGGCAATAACGGGTCTGGCCACAACTGCCCTTGCAATTACTCTTTACACATATCTCTGTATGTGGCTATTCTCAGATTATGGCCTGTGGGTAAACATGGTCTATCCCATCATTGGAGTTATTCTTTTATATGCATCCCTCACCACCTGGCATTTTCTTGTTGAAGAAAAGAACAAGAGATTTCTGCACTCGACCTTTTCGAGCTACCTGTCGCCTGAACTGATAGATGATATGGTGAAAAGCAGAACAGTGCCCGTACTTGGCGGCGAGGCAAGGGTCATAACCGCATACTTTACCGATATTGAAAATTTTTCCCGCTTTTCTGAAAGACTTACCGCACCTCAGCTCGTTGACCTTCTGAATGAATATCTCTCTTCCATGACCGATATTCTTTTAAAAGAGAAGGGTACGCTTGATAAATATGAAGGGGATGCGATCATTGCCTTTCTTGGAGCACCGATGAATATCCCTGACCACACTCTCCGTGCATGCAGGGCAGCTGTTGAAATGCAGAACAAGCTCTCTGATCTCCGTAAAAAATGGAGCAAAGAAAAACAGCTGCCCGGCGAGCCTGACAGAAATATAAAAAGGGTTCCATCTGAAATTTGGAATCCTTATGATAAGTGGCCAAAGATTGTGCATGACATGAGAATGCGGATAGGGATTAACAGCGGAGAGATTGTTGTTGGAAATATGGGCAGCAAAATGCGCATGAACTATACCATGATGGGTGATGCAGTTAATCTGGCCTCGCGCCTTGAGGCAGGGGCAAAACAGTATGGCATATATACAGCAGTGAGTGAACATACCCTAAACATGGAATATATTAATGAAAAGGGTGAAAGGGATCGTGCAATTAATCATGTTGAGGTGCGTTATATTGACAATGTTATTGTTGTGGGGAGATCAGCGCCAGTAAAGATTTATGAATTATGCGCCATGAAGGGCGGGCTTACAGAGCATGAAAAGGAGCTTTTAAACCTCTTTGATAAGGGCGTAAACCATTATCTGAACATGCAGTGGAATAGAGCCATAGAGTGTTTCAGGGAATCCATCAAATTTGAACGTTATCCCGAGGCAAAGATAAATCCATCGGAAGTATATATTAAAAGATGTGAAGAATATCTCAATAATCCTCCGGTAGCAGCCGGAGAAAAATGGGATGGGGTTTACAGGTTGACTGAAAAATAATATTAGAATATTTTATCACTATCAATCAGGATGGTTACAGGCCCGTCATTAATCAGGTGAACATCCATCATCTCCTGGAACCTGCCTGTAGAGACATTGATATTCTGCTCTTTTATCAGTTTTATAAATTTTTCATAAAGCGGGATCGCCTTTTCAGGTCTTGCAGCCTCTGTGAATGATGGTCTTCTGCCCTTGCGGCAATCGCCCCACAGGGTAAACTGGGAGACTATTAGAGCATCACCTTTGATATCCAGCAGAGAAAGATTCATCAGATCATCTGCGTCAGAAAATATCCTTAAGTTGACTATCTTGTTTGCCATGTATTCACATTCTCTGTCAGTATCTTTTTCACCAACACCAATGAATATCAAGACACCCTTTGATATCCGGCCCACAACGGCGCCACCTATCTCTACGCTTGCCTCCTTTACCCTTTGCACTACAGCGCGCATATTATTATCCTGCTCCTTGATTAATATGGCTAAACCTATTATGTTACCTGTAAAATTTCAAGGCTAAAAGGTTGTGGATTTATGAATTCGGTTATACTTGTCAACCCCTGGATATATGATTTTGCTGCACATGATTTGTGGTCCAAGCCACTTGGCCTGCTTTATATTGCCGGATTTCTAAGAAGAAAGGGATTTAATATTCATGTAATCGACTGCATGGATAAAAACAACCCGGATATGCTGAACAGCTTTTCAGCAAAAAAACCGGCAGTAAAAAGATATGGAACAGGAAAATATTTCAGGGAAGAGATAGAAAAGCCTTTTTCATTAAAACATGTCGCCCGTAAATACAGCAGATACGGCATTCATCCTGATATTTACAGGAGAATGTTAACTTCAGTTGATAAACCTTCTGCAATACTTGTAACATCCCTTATGACCTACTGGTACCCCGGGGTAATTGAAACCATAAGGATAGCTAAAGAGATGCACCCTGGTGTCCCTGTTATACTGGGGGGCATTTATGCAAGGTTGTGTTCTGACCATGCAGATAGATTTTCAGGGGCCGATTATGTTGCAAAAGAGATTAATCTTGATAATCTTTCTGAATTGACTGACATCCTTGCCCGTTTTGATATCCATGCGGAGACAAGTCACGTTCAGTTAAGAGAGGATGAAACCTCCTTTTACCCCGCTTTTGATACATACACAAAAAATGACTATATAACCATTCTCACCACAACAGGATGCCCCTATAAATGCAAATACTGTGCAAGCAGCTCTCTTTATCCGGCCTTTAAAAGAAGAGACCCTTGTAACGTTGTCTCTGAGATTACTCACTGGCATACAAAATATAATGTGGCCGACTTTGCATTTTATGATGATGCCCTGCTTATTGACGCAGAGAGGCATATTGTGCCCATTCTTGAAAAAATCAAAACCAGTGGCCTAAGGGCCAGGTTTCATACACCCAATGCACTGCATGTAAAAGAAATAACATCTGCTATTGCAAGGCTCCTTTATTCTTCCGGGTTCACCACAATAAGGCTTGGCCTTGAGACCTCTGATATGGATATGCACAAAGAGCTGGATAAAAAGGTCTCTCTTGGCGATTTTGAGGCCGCAGTGCAAAACCTTAGAGAGGCCGGATTTAATAAAAAGGATATCGGGGCTTATATACTTATGGGGCTTCCCGGTCAATCAGCGGAATCTGTTACAGAAACTGTGATCTTTGCTGACAGGGCTGGCGCAGTGCCCTACCTTGCAGAATACTCTCCCCTTCCGGGAACACCTTTATGGGATGAATCAGTAGCATGTGCAAGGTATGATATTCAACGCGACCCCATTTTCCATAATAACTCTCTATTATCCTGCTGGAACGAGGAGCAGTTAAGAAAGGTGCCTGATCTGAAAGCCCTGGTCAAAAGGCTCAGAGAGTCATGCTGATTGCTCTTTTTCACTGTTGACAATCACTAAGTAATAATAAATTATCAGGTAAATGGTTTTAAAGACAAAACTGTAAATATTTATTCATATGGGAGGGCGCAATGGAAAAGGAATGGGCAAAACTTACAGCAGAAGAAAAGCGAGAAAAAAGGTTTAACAGCTGGCTTTATCCTGAAGATATTGCCTTTAATACCCCTGAAGCGCAGGAGGCTTACAGGGCAAGGGTCAAAAGGATAATTGCCGCAATAAAGGTTCAGGAACCTGACAGGGTGCCGGTAATCTCTCACCCGGGTTATGCGCCCGCCTTTCATGCAGGATTTACAATTAAAGAGGTAATGTACGATTCAGACAAGCTCTTAAAGGCCTGGTATAAATTTATGGATGATTTTGACCTTGATGTGCTGCCTGATGCCCATCTTATACGAAGCGGCAGGGCAATGGAGATTGTGGGGGTAAAGACAAGCAAATGGGCAGGATGCGGCCTTCCGGATAATGTATCACCCCAGCATGTGGAGATAGAGATACTAAAGGCGAATGAATGGGATCACTATGAAAATGATCGCTCCGATTTTAACCTGCGAGTAATGCTACCCCGGACACACAGGGCAGCAGAGCCCTTTGCAAAACTCCCGCCCCTCTCCATGCTGGGCAGTTTTGGCGGGGCAAGTACGCTGGCAGCCTTTGCTGCCCCTGATGTACAGGCAGGGTTCAGGGCCTTTGCCGAGGCCAATGAAATAGAAAAAGAGTGGCGCAAGGCACTTGATGCCATTACTGACCGCGGGCTGAAAATGGGTTTCCCCAATTTTTTCAGGTTTGACATTGGCGGAGGTGCCCCCCTGGATGCCCTGGGTGCAGGTTTGAGAGGCACCAAGGGTATTATAATGGATATGTTTCAAAGGCCTGAAAGGCTCCTTTCCAACATGGACAAGATGGCGGATATGAGCATAAAGATAGCTGCCATGATGCCCTTTGCAGCAGGCACCCCGGTGGTCTTTATCCCCCTGCACAGGGGCGCAGATGGATTTATGTCTGAAACACAATTCAAGACATTCTACTGGCCCTTCCTTAAAAGGGTGGCAGAGGGATATATCAATGAAGGGCTTGTGCCACTGCTTTTTGCTGAAGGGGGTTACAACTCGCGGCTTGAGTTAATACAGGATCTGCCTGATAAAGGCGTTGTATGGTATTTTGACCAGACTGATATAGTAAGGGCAAAGGAGATATTGGGTAACAGATTCTGCATAATGGGGAATGTGCCGACATCAATGATGGTCACCGGAAAAGCTGCTGATGTCAAGGCCCATTCAAAAAAGCTGATCGAGAAGGTAGGAAAGGGTGGCGGTTATATACTTGCACCTGGCGCAACCGCTGATGAGGCAAAGTTAGAAAACATAAGGGCCATGAATGAAGCGGCAAAGGAGTACGGAACCTATTAAAAAGTGCTCAAGGCCCTGGGCCCAATGGGTGCAGTGAAGGGGTGAAAAATTTCGCCCCTTCCTTCCCGGTAACCATAACATTATAGTGCAGCCGCGCCTGTTATTGCAGGAGCGGTGATAATATTCAATAATAGGCAATATGCACAGTAATGTGCAAATAACACTCTTTTAACCCTATGCCCTCAAGGGGAAGATTGATTTCCGTGCCGTCGCTCACATTGGCGGGCATACTCAGGGCAAATCTTTTAACAGTTGATACCCTGCCGAAACCGCCGCAGAGCGGGCAATAGAGCCCTTCCCAGAAGCCTGACCCTGAACAGACTGGGCAGGGCGCCATAACCGGGACAGAAATGGGATAAAGCCCGCCTGATGCTGCCTCTTCAGGGGTCAAGACTGCATCAAAATAGAGCTCCTTTTCATGCATGCCCGCATCACTCCGGTCATAAAGACCAGGTATAAACCCTCCAAACAGATCATCAGTCTTTGTGGAGAAGAGGGATTCAGCATGCCTGAAACCTCTTATCCTATCCTGCATATGACCTGGCACGCGGGTTAATCTGTAAGCGGCATCTTCATTTTCGAGGTCAGAGTCATATCTGCGCTTCTTTTCATGATCGCTGAGTGTATCATATGCCTCTTTAATCTCCAGAAACCTTTCGCTCCCCTCCTTTTCATCCGAGACATCTGGATGATATCTCTTAGCTATGGTGCGGTAAGCCTTTTTTATTTTATTCAGATCAGATCCTCTGCTAATCCCCAGAACAAGGTAGTAATCCTTCTGCATAATTTCCTCCATGCAAAAACTATGAAGAGCCTGTACACAAGGGATATCTATATTTTTCTCAATCTTGCCCCGGCTTATATAGCTGTAGAAGGGTCTTAAACCCCTCAACATAATGCATATACGGCGCAGGATTCAGTTTATATTCTGAATGAAATAAAAAAAGACGGGGCCACAATCATGCAACCCCATCTCCCTTTTATCTCTTATGCTGACTTTATGGCAATCTTGCGGGGTTTTGCAGCTTCAACCTTTGGCAGGGTAAGCCTCAAAACACCGTCTGTCATCTTTGCCTCAATCTTTGACTGATCAATTATCTCCGAGAGATTAAACTGCCTGTAATACTTGCCTGTCCTGTATTCTGTAAAGAGTTCAACCTCATTCTGGCCCTCCGGTTTTTTAACATCACCATCGAGTGTCAGGATATTCTCTTTCAGATCAATATTAAGATCCTCTGCTTTTACACCGGGCATATCAGCCAGCAGTGTCAAACCCTTTTCTGTCTCAAAAATATCTACATCAGGAGTAAAGACAAGCCCTGGCTTTGTCTGTTCAGTCATGGTTGATACCTCAGCCTTTTCCTTGGCCTGCAAGGCCTTTGCTTCTGATCCGGTCATGATTTGTTCCTCCTTTCTATCTATTTATTTTATGGTTATCTGCCTTGGTTTTGATGCCTCTGATTTTGGCAGCTTTATTGTAAGAACACCATTCACATTTGATGCCTCAGCCTTATCAACCTCAACCTTGCCTGGCAGACTCAGTATCCTGCTGAACTTGCCCGATTCTCTCTCACGCCTGTGATATTTTGCATTTTTATCTTCGTTCACAATCTTTCTTTCACCGGATATGGTTACACTGTCTCCTGTTACGGAAAGCTCAATTTCATCAGCCTTCATTCCCGGAAGTTCAGCCCGGATATAATAGGCATCCTTGTCTTCTGTCAGGTTAATAAGCGGAAACACACCTGCCCCACGGACAATACCTCTTGTAAATCCGTCTGTCAGAAGATCCATCTCCCTTCTAATCCTGTTAAGTTCATCAAATGGGCTCCAGTTGTTTAATGCCCTTAAGTATGGGTCTCTTCTTAAAAATAACATGGCTAAATCCTCCTTTCATTTATTTATTTTTTTATTTCATTTTGATTAATATTGCCTTTCCCAAACCTTTGGAAAATGCAATAAGAAATCAAATATAATGTGTATTATCAATATGATACATCTTTTTACAGGCAAAAATATAAGCATGGATAATTTTGCAGTCAAGGGGAGGAAAAAATTTTTTTAAAATTGATATTGATTTTTTTAAAGGGAATAGTTTGACTCAATCACGCCATACGATTAGAATGCAAGACCAATTTGATAACCCAGATACATACACTAAGGAGGAGCTTAAGATGGAAGATCGCCAGAAATGGACTCATGTAACAAGGCGCGGTTTTTTTAAGACTACAGCAGTGGCCGGGGTGGCAGCAGCCTTTCCTGTTTCGATTTTAGCAGGTGAAAAAGTAATAAACATTGGCGGGGTAAAACCCAGCCCTGCGGGCAAAAAAAGAAATCTCATTTTTGTAAGTGATGCCCCGGAGAGATTTGAAAAGGTTCTCGGATCAATTAAGTCAATCAGTGAATATGAAATAAATCTGAGCCAGCTTAAAACCGATTTTAAAAACCCCGGTGACATCCTGAAATCCATTAAAGAAAAGGATGCGGACATTTGCCTTTTCACGCTGCCCGGTATAGGCATGTCATCCAGAAATATAGCAGAGCAGATAGGCCATCTGGATATCCCTGTTATTATTCTTGCCGGAAACCCGGAACTGATAATGTGGGAGACAGACCTTGTTGCATCATTCCGCATTAAGGGAACAAATGCCCTTGTTGCAAATTCAGCCGAACATGCCCTTGAACTTATAAAAATAGTAGCTGCCCCAAGACCGCTTGAAAACAAGAAGGCGCTGGTATTCAGCAAACCATTTGGATCAACAAGCATCCCGTCTCCAAACCTTAATGAGGAGTATATCTACAGCCAGACGGGTGTGAAGGTAGAGCACAGGCCAATAGATGATCTCAAGACACTCATAAAAGAGGTAGATGAATCTGCTGCTAGAAAAGAGATGGAAATATGGAAGAAGGGCGCAGTGAAGATTATAGATGTTACTGATGAAATGCTGCTTCACAGTTCTAAAATATACATACTGCTTAAAGCCCTCATTGAAAAAGAAAACCTGTCAGCCGTTTCTGTGGACTGCCTGGCTTTTTCTTTTGGCGCAGACGCAACCATCCCCCTTCCATGTCTCGCATTTACGAGACTCAGGGACCAAGGCATAACTGCTGCCTGTGAAGCAGATATATGCATGATGCTCTCATCAATGCTGTTACAGGAGGTCAGCAAAAGACCCTCTTTCCAGAGCAATGTATCATCAGTAGATATCAAGAACTCAAGCACAATACTCCGCCACTGTGTTGCACCTACAAGGATATTCGGCGCAGATGCACCACAGCAGCCATACACCTTAAGGGATTATCATGGTCTGGGCAAGGGCGGCACCTGTGAAATAGCATATCCCATAGGTCTTGATGTTACCATTGGCGGATTCAGCAAGGATCTTAAGGATTTCGTCATATGGCCGGGAAGAACAAAAGAGATGGTTGATGACAGGGCAACACCTTCATTCAAGAATGCCCCGCCTGAATACAGCAAGATGCGGAAATTCTGCACAAATATGGCTGAGATTAAAATAAAGGATGTCAAAGGTTTCATGCAAAATATTGTCGGTATCCATCATAATATGATTGCCGGGAGTTTTGGCAAGGAGATATCAGATGCAATGGTGAGGATGAATATAAATGTTATTGCCCCGCCTGATCTGACAGCGCCGGAGGCATAGGCTATATTGCGGTTATTGCTCTTCCTGTGCTGTTAAATGCCCCAATGGGGTTAATGTGCAAAACAGACTGATAAGGGCGCAGGAGATTTTGGTTTAGGACTCTATTGCATGCTTTAGATGATATAGGAAATATAATATTATAACCACGGAGAGCACGGAAAACACGGAGCAAAAGCTTAAAAGATTAAATCTCTGTGACCTCTGTGTCCTCCGTGGTGAAAATTTATTCTTAGTTCTATTCCTTAGGCGGGTCACCATCATACCCACCTGATGGATTAAGAAAAATTTTTACCCGGTTCACCCGGTAGAGGTAAAAGCCAGTCAGGGCTGCTTTTGGGGTAAAGCAATCTTGCCTGCCACTGGATGGCAAAATCCTCAGCCTTTACATCAGGGTATTTTTTATATATCCTCTTAACCAGCTCTTCCGCTGATTTTGCAGTGCTGTATATCTCTTCATAATTATCAAGATAATTTATTGACCAGTCAGCACAGTCCGTGTATTTACTGTGTTCATCCTTCTGAACAGCATCCATGATCCTGATCTTTTCTTCGTCGCAATGGCCTGGTATGATAATCCTTGCATCAAACTCCTTAAGCCTTCCGATATCCTTTCGCCAGGTAACCCTGCGGGCCAAATTGCTTTCTATTGGCCAGAGGTGGCAGCCATGAAAGGCTATATCAGTGGCACACAGCACGCGTATGGATGGCACCCATGCAATGGAATTATTAATACTGTCACCTTCCCAGCCGTCTGAAAAGATGATCTCCTCTTCTTCAAGCTCAAGCCTTGGTTCGGTAAGCGGGGCCGGTATTGTTGCAGACTTTGGTATTTCACCAGGGCCGAAGCAGTCAATAGCCCACATATCAATCTTGTCTTTTGAGGTAGCCTTGATATCCTGTATCACACTCGGAAGGGCAACAATCTTGGCATCAGGAAAGGCAAATTTAAGAACAGAGAGCCCGAAATGATGATCCGGATGAAAATGGGAGACATAGATATGTGTCAGTTTTTTTCTCATGGGCAGAATTTCAGCAGCAATCCTGTAACTGTCACTCATTATCTGTGAGGCATCTATAAGTATGGCATCCTTTTCCCCGTAAAAAAGGGTGGAGTTGCTGTTAAAACCAAGATAGCTGTGGAGAAACACCTTGAATTTAATGGCCATATGAACCCTTTTATGACTTGTTGTTGATTGGATAATATATAATTAACATGTTTTGCATGCCTGATCAATTTTGTTTTCATTTTTGACAATTGGATGGATGTATAATAATAGATGATCAATTATACTCAAAGCCATAGTATCATCCATTCATTTTATGAAAGAAAGAGAGGGTATCCGCATGAGTGATAAAAGAATATTTACTGATGAAGAGCTAAAGGAGATGGGGACTCCCACGCTTGACCTTATTAAAAGGGCAGTGGATGCTGGTGAAAAGGAAAAGGCAAAGAGGCTTGCAGAGCGGCTGCAAAGCGAGATTGGGCACCTGCATGATGGTTATATGGTGTGGGTGAGCGGGCTCCTTTCCTATATCTACAGGAACTATGGAGTAGATGCAGTTGAGAAGGCTGAAAGAGAGGCGCATGGCATTGAAGGAAGGTCTGTATTTAAACCTTCAGGTAAAACGGATTTGAGATCAAGGGTGGAAGAGATGGCAAGCGGCTTAAGGGGCCACATGCAGCCGGTTGTTATTAAAGAAGACGATGAGAAGATCACCCTTACCATGAAGCCATGCGGATCAGGAGAGAGACTAATTAAGATGGGGTTGTATGAACCTGAATTTGGCCTGGCAAAGATAAAGGAGCGCCACCCTGCCACATGGGGCATGAAGGATTTTCCAATATACTGCTGCCACTGCCCGATTATGGAGATGCTTACAATAGAGGCCACAGGCAAAATGGGCGCTGCCCACATAGTATCCGAGCCAATGGAGTTTGGAGAATGCCATTTTGCCATATATAAAGATGCGAATGATATCCCTGAAGAGTATTACAAACGCATAGGCAAAACAAAGCCAAAATAAAATTACAGAGTTTATAGTATATTTTAGTAGATGAAGGTTAAAGGGATTTGTGAATATATTCAGCAGATAAAACAGTTACTCCCTGATAGGTTATCTGTACTGGCTTCTGATCCTAGTTATTTATTATGCTTCTATTGGCTATGCCTGCTACTTCAGCATCAAACCTAACACTTTTTGGTCTTACCCTTGGTCTGTTAACAGCAGATTCCAATGTCAGCACACCCCACCCGACAATACCTCTTTTGTTGGCCATGTTCCCTGCAAGGGCATATTGATAACCCTGATTGTAACTCCCGCTGGGATCATTGGATTTTTCTCACACCAGTTTTAATATTCAATTTTCAAAGAACAAAACGATTAATTTTTTTATTGTGAAAAGTGTAGGCACCATTGCCTTAGACTCCATTGCCTTATGGAATCGCCATCCGAATAACTGTGGAATCCTGGGATCAAAACAAAAAAAGATTGCGACAAAAACATGTTGATAAATCGTAATCGATCGATTACAATCATTCCATGATTACGATCAAAACAACACCTGATTTTGATAAATGTCTCGACGGGATAAAGGACCGAATGACTAGGATTCGGTTGGCTCGCCGAATTGACAGGGCACAGAATGGGAATCTTGGAGATATCAAGGCTGTTGCTGCTGGTGTTTTTGAAATGAGGGAGCATTTCGGTCAGGGCTGGCGGATGTATTACGCCCAGAGGGGAGAAACTATGATTGTGATGTTGGCTGGTGGTGGAAAGAAAACACAGGCAGCAGATATTGCAAAGGCTATAAAAATGGCTGCCGAATTGGAGGATTAAAGTATGGGAAAAAAAATATCAGAAATGCCGGATTTTGATATGGCGGCGCACCTGAAAAGTGAAGAGGATATAGCCGCATACTTGACGATCGTTATTGAAGATGGAGACCCGGGAGAGCTGGCACACGCCCTTGGAGTAGCTGCACGGGCAAGAGGTATGACTGAGGTGGCCAATGCTGCAGGGATATCAAGAGAGGCACTATACAAAGCCCTGCGGCCAAACTCACACCCGCGTTTTGATACAATAAGCCGTGTATGCTCTGCACTTGGTGTAAAATTGGTAGCCCAGGCTGTTCAAAAAGATGCGCAGCCTTGATAATAAAGAGCAAAAAAGCAATAGGTCTACATAGAGGCAATAGGTTTCTAAACATTTGAGAAAATCGCTTCAGCAGTTAATATATAGATAAAATTAAAGAGAGGTTGGGAATAATCCGCTGCTGCTAAAGCTAAGGCAGGACGAAATCACGCCCCTGCGAAAAACAGATGGATTCCCGATCGAGTCGGAAATGAGGTGTTTGGGGAGCCTGATCGGGACGCCGCCAAGACTATGTCGGCAAGCGAGTCGGGGAATGACGCGGGGAATTCACTTCACAGTTGGGCTTTCCCATCCCCTGTATTTTTCCAGCAGTTCATCCCAGTCTGAAGGTATCTTTATTGGTTTGGTAATAAAGTGGGAAGGCCCATACCCCCATGTGCCTATATAGGCGATCATATCAGGCCCAGGACCTCCTGTTACACAGATCTTAAGGCTCTCAGGGCTCATCAGTATGGGCACAGGTGCTTCAGGGTCTGCTTTATGTTTATCAACCACCCATTTGGGGAATTTAATAAGCCCTATCCTCTCTCTGCCATCAAAAACCTTAGAGCCTGGCAGTTGAATCCTTTCATATAATGCCTGCTTCAGCTCCTTTTGTGACACCCCTTCCCTGCGGATGGCATCAAAGGCAGTGGGTGATATCAGTACCAGATTATTGCAGTAACAGTTATTTGCATAACGGTCATATTTTGCCTTTGCCTGAAGTGTTATGTGTTCGATTATCCTTTCAACGCCCGGTGGAGTGGGCAGCACAAGGTCAGGCTGCCATGACATGGCAGGCATCACGCTCAATGTGGGCTGATCTTTTGAATAACCTTCAGTAACCCTTAAGGGTTCCCATGCACCTGAATATGCTGCTTCATTCTCACCTATGAGGGTGACATACCTGAACGGATTACCGAATGCCTTCATATCGTTGATACCGGGCCAGGTGTGACCGATGTTCATCATTATAAGTTTAAGCGCCCTGCCTATTGAGCTGTTAGCCCGCCAGCCCGGGCCAAGGGTGCAGTAACTGTCATTTATATTAAGTTTTTCAATCAGTTTCTGGCCGCTTACTATCAACAGGGGCGCAAGCTGCCCTGATGTTGACTGGACACCAACAAGATCAAAGGCCGGGTCAATAATAGCATCAACAGCAGCAAGGATAAGGGGCATATACTGGGGCAGACAGCCTGCCATTACAGCATTAACAGCAATTTTTTCTACTGTTGCCTTTCCCTGTCCAGGAGGAAACACAGCAATAAGATGTTCAGGAGAAAGCTCTGTCCCCTCAAGCATTCTGTTAACGGCCTCCCTGGTGGGTGGCACTATCGGTAAGCCGTCACTCCAGCCATGCTTTAGAAAAGATTTTTCCATCCCTTCATAAGCATCCATATAAGAAATGCCTGTGTAGGTGAGCACCCTTTCGGTCACAGGTTCAATAACAGGTGGCCCTGGGCACCATTCGGTGAGGGAGTGGATAACTTTGGCTGCAAGGTCATCCGCCAGATTCAGCCTTACTATTTCATCTGCCGGGGGCACATAATCAAAGGCAAAGGGGGCTACGGCTACATCCAGAAGACCCTGACTCCGGGCAAAATATCTTGCAGTAGTCTCAAAACATCTGGTTACTATAAAGGCAGCAGGTATCCCCATCTTCTCAATAAACACCGCATCTGGTGTGAGCCTTGTTGTGCTGCCCCCTGATATTGCCATGGAAATAACAATGCCGTCATATTTCTGAACCGTCTCCCTGATCCTCTCTGCCCTTTCATCGCCATTTTCTGATAATGGTATATCCAGTATCTCCCACATGGTGTCCGGGGCCTGCTCCCTTAATGCCTTTTCCAGATAAGGGAACAGTATTTCGCCTGCCTGAATCCTTATCCTTATTATCCCGATCCTTTTTCCCTTCAGACCCTTAAGGCGGGGAGATGCAGGCATAACAGGATTTTTTTCGGTCTCACCCCTCGGGTTAAGCACTCTTAATTCAAACCTTTCTAAAGGCATATCCTCATCTCCTTCCGGTTTTCAGACCTCATGGGGCTAACTTTAGAGGCATTGTCGCCATTACAGACAGTCATGGAGTGTATACTGCAAGGCATAAAATATACTCAACTCGAATCTGCATATTAAGCAATTAGCGCTACGGAACATTTTCCAGACACTCTTGTTGCATTCTTACATTACCAGCCTGATACAGCCCCGAAGGGTGCATTAACCATTACTGCTTCAATAGAGAGGATTTGTCCATCGACAATCTTGAACATCTCAGCAAGTATCAGGGACCTTGGCTTGTAGAATCTGGCTGGAAGTTCATCAAAGGGTGTTGGAAAATATTTAAAGTCTTCCCTTTTGCCGGGCATATCAAAAATGAATATGCCAAATACCAGCCCCTTTTCCTCATCAGCCATCAGAAAGCGCCGGTCTCTGACCTCAGTGATATAGGCGTATACCTTGTTATCAAACTGTTCTTTACATCCAGTCGCAATCGTGGCCGGGTTATTGGTGGTCTGGGTGCCATTTTCAAAACGGTTGCAATCCTTGTGGAATGGCACTATCCCGCCTGTGTTTTGTTCTATGCCGTCAAAATAGCTGTTCGCAATTTTTATAAGTTTATCGCGTGAAGAACGCTCCGATTCGGAAAGCACCTTTGCGTATATGGGTCTTGGCTCTTTAAGCGCTTCAGGGCTGGCAAATGATGCCTCATCTTTTCTTGAAACAATTGTCTCAATCTCTGTGATCTTGTCTTTAACAACCTTTAATCGAACCATGAAATTTGCAAGGAGCATAGATTCCTTTACCACGCCAAATACCATAACCTGATTCGTTGAGGGGTCTGTCATATATTGTCTGTAGGTTATCTCCTTTGCCGTCTGAAAGAGCCCTTTGCCAAGCTTAATGGGGTAACCGTTCTCTGTGACCTTGAGATCCTTTGCGACCAAAAGAGCTTCAGGATTGTTTTTTACAAGCTGGCCAAGATAGTGATCCATCACCTTTATCAGAAGGGCTGAGTCCATTTTGCCGGTTGAGGCAGATGCATCACTGCACATAGAAAAAGAGCAGAAAAGTGAAAAAGATACAAATACAAAGATATTGATGAAAATGTTTTTCATGTGATTTTCTCCTTTAATTGTATATGTTGTTTGAACTGATTGAAGCCTGGCCTTTTCGGGTGAAACAGGTTACACTGACAGAAAGGAAAAATATCAGAACAGATACAATTTTTTGTCTCATTTTGATCTCTCCTTTCATAATAAAATTTTCAGTCTATATCGAGACAGGAATAGATAACAGGTCAAATGGCCACTTCCATACGCCGGATGATATCATCCTGCACCCCTTTGCCAAGATCAGTAAAATAGGCGCTGTATCCTGCAACCCTTACAATCAGATCCCTGTGATTCTCCGGGTGCTGCTGTGCATCGAGCAACTCCTCGTTTCCAACTACATTTAGCTGTACCCACTTGCCGCCCATACCGGCATAGGTTTTTATAAGCATTCCGAGTTTTGCAAGCCCTTCTCTGCCTCCAATAAAGGACGGGTGCAGCTTGATGTTAAGAAGCGCAGATGAACATGCTGCCTGGTTGATTTTTGCGGCACTCCTCAGCATGGCTGTGGGACCCTTTTTGTCCATGCCCTGGGCAGGAGATACTGTTCCGTCAGATAATGTTGTTCCGGCATATCTGCCGTCAGGTGTGGCCCCGATAATTGACCCGCCCGCAAACATGGATGAAATGGAGGCGCCTCCAATTCCCCTCACCTTTGCGTTTACAGGCCTTCCAAAGGAATGGTAATTTGATTCCTCCTTAAGGAAAAAATTATAGAGGTCTGCTGCAATAGAGTCTGCATAATCATTGTCGTTTCCGTATTTGGGCGACTTCAGGCACAATCTCCTGATATCATCATGGCCTTCCCAGTTAGCGCTCAGGGCCTGTTTCAGCTCTTTAAGGGTAATCTGCCTTGTTTCGAATACAAGCTGTTTAATGGCTGCAAGCGAATCGGCTGTGTTAATTGCCCCAACCGGTATCATTACAGCCCTGAAATCGTATGGGGGCACAGCGTCCCTGTTTGAGAGCGGCTTACCCATCCTGACCCCGTCCTGCATAAGAAGCGTTTCAACCATTTCAACGATATCGTTATATCCATATACATCCCCGGATCGCCCTGAGACTAGAAAGCTGTGTTCATGCCATATGCCGATAAAATGTTTGAGATATTTCTTAAAGCCATCATAGAAATCGCTAAAGGTTTTAAAGGTTTCAACATCAGATATGTCCGGCCCGATATTGAGCCCTGTTCGTGGGTCTATCCCGTTATTTAGAAAGATCTCAAGCACCTTTGGAACCACAAAAAAGAGACCTGCCAGAAAACTCTGTTTGCCAGGAATGGCAGGGTCCACACAACCAGCAAGGTGATAGTCACGCGCCTCATTCAGGGGGATTCCGCCTGAAGTCATATAATCAATAAAGGATTTATCCAGCGCAAATGCAGGCATTCCAATACCGGTTTTTACCACCTCAAGCGCCTTGAGCATCAGATCTTCGGGTGTTTTATCATGCACCCTCATGGTAATAGTGTGGTGAGGTGTTCTCACACGGTTTGCCGCTTCAAGCACGAGCCATGTCAGTTCATTACTCGCATCTTTACCATCAGAAGTTACGCCGCCGATTGTCATATTTCGCCATTTGGCAAACCCTGAGTGCTGTGAACGTTTGGCCGCTGAAAGCTTGATATTTTCAGGCCGCATGCTCTTTACCCGCAGTTCGCACAAAAGATCCAGTACCTCTTCATCCGTGATCTTTCCCTCATCCCTATCCTTTTTATAGAAGGGGTACATATACTGATCAAACCTGCCGAAATTATGTGTTGAGCTGGGTGTAGACAGGATCTGGTTGAACCATAAGGACTGCATGGCCTGATAGAAATTCCCGGGCGGATTGGCCGGAACAATTCGGCAGGCTGTGGCAATACGTTTTAGATTTTTTCTGCACGCACCATCTGCTTCTATAGCGGCCAGTCTTTCAGCCTCTTCAGCATATCTTTCTGCAAACCGGACTATTGCCTTCAGCACAATAAGCGAAGCAACCAGAAACTGTTTTTTGTTAACAGCCTCCAGAGATAAAAATCTGAGATTTTTAAGCTCTTCATCTATCTCCCCTATTATGGGGTTAAGCCCCTTCATCCATCGCGAAAAGTCTGTATAACAATCGGTAAAGTTAAATGAGAGGCAGAGGCCGCTGCCAGCATATGCGCCCCTGAACTCATCCCTGTTTTTCATGGGCGGCAATGTAATGCCAACCCTGAGGTAATTGAAAAATCTCTCATCAAGCAGCTTTGACTGCGCATACTCGGAACATCTTTTTGCCCAGTAGCTGCCAAGCTCGCGCATAAGGGGCCAGTCTGAATCATCCATCGAGATAATTCCCTCTTCCACTGCGCCCCTAATTGCCTCCTCTTTCCATATGCCCAGGAACGGATCAATCTCAGCGCCCCAGGGTTTGCTCGCCCCTTCACCAACAAAGAGTTCATCCTTATCAATAATTACACTGATATTTTCAAGGACATTGGCATGGGCCTTTGCATACCGGATTATGGCTGGCTCACCTTCTGTCTTTATAAAAGATTCCGTAATAAGGCGCGCCTTTTCAAAGCACAGGGGGAAATTCCCCCTGACAATCCTGGAGAGATACTCTTTCATTATTTAACCTTTCCTGACATCAGTACCTCTCATAAACCGGCACAAGATTGCTGTATTTTGCAACCAGTTTGTTCCAATCCTTTGGTAGCACGATCTTTTTTGTTACAAGGGCGTTGTTGAAAAAACCAGGGCCAACGCTCTTTAACAGGCCTATAAACGAACCGGGCCCGCCAGCTACCAGGATCATGAGGTTTTCTGTATCCATTTTATCGGGATTCGTTATGGTTTCAAAACCTGAGATTACAACGGGCTTGCTGTGTTGTGCTATGTAATCCTTGACCATCTGCTTTGTATACCCTTCACCTGATAAAACCTTTGCCCATGAGGGAATCAGTATGACGCTCGACATGCTTGTAGTGCCCATGGTTACAAGGGTATCAAGAATTCCCTTTGCATCTGTTCCTCCGGGTACTGTCTGGATAAAGGTGTTTGGAAAGAAGACTGTTACAGTGCTCTCTTCCCTTTTAAAGCCGCGCTCAACACTGAGTGGCTCCCAGGGGCTATTCTCTTCATCCTCGCCAATCACAAGACTGTACTTGCCAGGGTTACCTATTACTCCCATATCCTCAACGGCCTTTCTTGCCCCGCCGATATTCTTGACAATAAGGCCAACTGCCCTTCCTATTGCAGAATTGGCAATATTCCCCGGACTAAGCGAGCCGGAACCGGAATTGATATGTATATCTCTTCTGATAGGGCCGTTTATGGTCAGGGATGGGGCCCATGAACCTGTGCTAACCTCAAATGTATCAAACCTGGCCTTTGGATCGGAAAAGGCCTCCACTGTTGCAATCAGGACAGGCATGTGGGTGGGTAGAGCGCCAGCCATCACAGCATTGATAGCTATCTTCTCGACAGTGGCCTTTCCCTTTCTCGGGATGATTTTTGCCACAATATGATCCGGGGGCAGATCGGTCCCTTTAAGCATCTCCTTAACCGCCTCCTCTGTAGGCGGAATAATGGGCAGGCCATCGCCCCACCCCTTGCGGTAAAAGAACTGGTTTATCTCCTGAAGGGTTCCCTTAAAGGCGACCCTTGGGGTTTTGCCTGTCTGCTGTTTCGGGGATTTCTCATCTGCAGTAAGAGGCCTTACAAGGGCATCAACCACCTCCTTCATTACTTCCGCTACCCCTTTTTCTATATCTGAAATGACGGTAGATTCGCAGGGCACTGTCTCTCCAATAATCCTGATCCCGGGCATACCTTTGCTTGATGCGGCTGAATGGGCGTCGTTGATAAAGCCATTATTTGCCAGTAACACGACCGGCTTGCCAAAGTCCTCGACTGATATTCCTGTATAGACGAGGTACTTTGTGCAGGAGCCTCAGTCACCCACCAGGGCAATCGCAGCGTCAATGCCCTTTAGCCATTCGGTGAATTTTTCCTTGTTCTTTGTCTCGATCTCATTCACATTAGGTTCTGTAGATTGATAAATTATTGTCTGGATATCGGGGTACATCTCCTTCAGTCTCTTATCAACTGATTTTGCGATCGGCATGGCTGCGCGTTTAGTGTTGACGTATAACCCGATCTTTTTCCCTTTCAGGCTATCAAGTCTGGGAGAGATTCCACGCACCGGAATCGGGTCCACATCTGCCCAGGGGCTCAATGCCTCGTATTGAACTTGTTTCTCTGTTCCGGTATCTCCTGCGCTTTGAGCCATGGATAGAGACGGGACAGCCAAGAAAGCCAGAAGCACAATATTAAATGCTGATAATAATCTGTTCATGTCACACTCCTTTTTTTATCATTTGTTACCTAATCCCCTGCCTCTGGCAGGGAATAACCTGTTTAATAATGCTATATAGTCTCCATCCATAAATAATGAAATTCTGGATGAGGCTTTCAGCGGTCAGCTATCAGCTAACTATATAAATAAAAGGTTACTCCAAATTCAATGTTTTGGCAAATAACCGATCATGCCACCTGAAAATGTATAAAACCAGGTTTCATCATCAACCGGCGCGGCAGAGCTGGCATTCTGCATGACGGCCTTCTGTTCAACACCTGTCATTGAATTGGAAACGCCACATTATCCCTGTACACCTTGCCTGTAACTTTGTCTTTCCATGAACCTCTCTGCTGCAAGGGCCAGTTGAAATTAATTGCACCCGGACACGGGCAATCCGTGACGCAGCATCCGCAATACCAGCATTCATCAGGATGAAGGATGATTGGCGGTTTCCCTTTCACAGGATTGGGCATGTATACATCCACCTGGCAGACCTCGACACATAGGTTGCATCCGATACATATATCAGGGTTGAATATGACCTGTGTGTTCGGTGTAATAATATTGGGTAAGGCATTCAGTTTTTTCTGTGTCATGATGATCTCCTTATCTGGCTTTATAGACCCCTTTATAATCCCTGTTATATGACTCGTAATTTATCTTCATGTCACCCCAGTATCTTAAGGGCATCTCGCCTGTTTTGACCTTGCCGTTCTCCTGCTTTATTGTAATAAACTTTGACCATTCCTTCGGGTCAATCTCGGGGTAATCTATCCTGTAAAAATTGAGAACCCTGCTGCTTGCCTTGCGGGCCAGGGAGGCGTGCAGCACCATTTGTGCATGGGCAAGCATGCTTAAGTCTTCAATGCTTCGCATCAGTTTATGCGGGTCAAGGGCGTATAGCCTGGGTACAAACACCTCTTCTATCTCCTTAAGCGTGTCAAGACCCATGTTTAAAAGGAGCTCTGTCTTGTATTCACTGCAGAAATACTGCATTGTCCTTGCAATACCTGCGTTCAGCTCCTTCCATTCGATGCCGCCAGTGCGTTTAACCGGCGCATAGACACGGGCCTTTTCAAGATCGACCTGTTCCCTGCATATTTTGGGCTGGCCAGTCTGATTCGCATAATCTGCTGCCTTGCGGCCCGCATACCTGCCGGTCGTGGCTGCAAAGCTGTGATCGCCGAATGAAAAGAGCTGTTCCCCGGCAGCATAGAGGCCGTCCAGGGTTGTCTTGAGATTCCAGTCCACTATCGGCCCGCCACCCCTTGCAGTCCGCCACTGGGAGTGATTCTCTCCTTCGATAAAGGCATAGTTTTGAAGGAGATGTCTGGACGGATCAAATCCGGCCCTTTCATAGGTACTTGTAATAATCTTTGTCGTCGATTCCTGCCCCAGCATGAGATCCCATGTTGTACGCCGCTCAATATCAGGCATGGCAGGGAAATCACCATAAAATGGAAGCGCCCATTCACCATTACTAATACCCTTTCGGATGGCGGCCATAACATCAGGAGGCGGGAACATTGCCCCCCCATCCGCCCAGCCCTGTGTGGGCCAGGGTAGTTTTTTACCGTTGGCATCTACAAGCTGAAGATTTTCATAACTTGCGTCTCCTGCGCCGCCATACCAGTTATGCTTGTATCCTGTGCCCAGCATGAGAGGCACGGTTTTTTCCATCAAGACTAGCTCTGCGCCTGCCTTCCAGGCCATGGCAAGGCCATCGCCGGTTGCATTTCTGGAACGAAATTGACGGCAGCCGGCATGCTCTGTGTTAAGCATCCACATGTAGAAATCGCCTGCAGCAGCAAGCACAGAGGCCTTTGATTTGAAAATCATGAACTCACCCGTGCGGTTATTAAAGCCGGTTGCGCCTATAACCCTTGCACCCTGCTCGCCGTTCTCGGTCAAGAGGCTTGTGACCATGACCCGGTCAAAGATCTTTACTCCCAGCCTCTGGCACTCCTTTTTTAAGGCAGGTTTGAATGTGGTGCCCCAGATGCGTATAACTATCTCATTGGCATGATTGGGGCTGGTGCGTGGTGAGATCATAAATTTGGTATCATCATATCTGCCCTCAGCCCCTACATACTCGTCATGAATATCCCTTATCTGCCCGCCCATCTGCTCCATCTCAAGAAGGGTATCATAGCTCTCCCGGCACTGGATCTGGCTTGCTATGCCGTTTCCGTAGGAAATTTCAGGCATATCCTTAGGTATCTCCGCCATTGTTCCCGGATGTTCAGCTAATATTTTCGCCCATTCATCCGGGTCGACCTTTGAATGGGGGTTGGCCGGGCACTGGCCCCAGTGGTCGCAGCCGGGCCCGCCTGCTCCGCTCCTTACCGTATCACCCTTCTCCACAAGCGCCACCCTGACTCCCTTTCTCGCTGCGCTGATCGCTGCCCAGCATCCGGCAATACCACCGCCAATAACCAGGACATCTGTCTCTATCTGATTTTCTTTTTCATAGTCAACCGGGTAAGCCCAGGAGGGGGTTGTTCCTTCCCTGTTAACAAAATCATGCCAGTTAGTCATATTAAACCTCCCATAACGATTATAGCATACATTTCTCTCCTGCTTGTAACCCCTGCTTATCAGCTCTCTCTCATCACACCATCACGGATAACAAGCTTTGGGCGTCTTTGTTTCCTGTATAAAGGGGTGCCGCTACCTTCTTCCGCTGTTATAAGGCTTCTGAAACGGCGGAGCTCCCTGTATTTCTCCATTGGCTCGGCAAGCCTTTTAAAGATGGATGTCATTGTGTTCATGATATTATCCGCTATATCCCAGTTTACCTCCATTGCGCCTGTCGGGCAGAGCTGCTCGCATAAAAAGACCATGCAGGGGCCGCATGTATTGTAGTTGATTTTTGGAGAATCGGTCAGATCAATGCTTCTGGTGGGGCAGTTATCCATGCATTTTGAACATTTCGGATAAAGACACTTTTCAGGATTATACACCGGTTTCAATTTTGCCATATCTGCCATCTGCTCCCTACCGCCAAGGTCCATCAGTTCGCCATAAAGCCTGTCGTATTCCTCCCTTTCAGGTAGTTCAGGCATAAGCTGGGTCTCTCCTCTGGCTATCCTGAGGCTGCGCTGCGCTATCTCCTTTCCGAACTCTTTAGCCTCATCAAGGTCAATCTGGTCCGGATGTCCATCAGTATAATATGGTTTTGGCATGAGAGGTATAAAACCGCTGCCATACCAGTCATTCCACCCGGTAACTTTAAGACCCTTACCCCTTAGCCCTTTTACCATCCTTTCTATGTAGCTACCTGCGCATGTGCCGTGCGTACAGAAGGTAAAGCCATATTTGCCGGTCATATCAGGCATGGCATCTACAAATTCAGTTACAGGAGCAGGCTCCCTAAAACTCTGCACAAAGGAACCCAGACCAATCAGATCGTATTCTCTTAATTTATTGATATCCACCTCCTTCATGGAGATAATATCACATTCATCAAAGATCTCCTTAATACCTGAGTGTATTGCTGATGCGATCTGTTTTGTGTTTCCTGTCCATGAGTAGTAGATTACTATACATTTCATTTATAAATCCTCCTTCTTATTTTTGTACGATACCAAATAGCTGCAGGGACAACCCTGTGCCTTGTGCCCTGAGCCTTGCGCCATAATTCAAACATTCCATAACCATGTTTTCCCGTGCTAATCATATTTGGACAAGATGGGCGGAGCCTGTTTCATATCCATCTTTTCCAGCTCTCTTCGCCTGCGGTAATATGATGGCAGGATCAGAAAAAATACAACAAGCGCCATCAATATCACCAGTGAAGCTGACCTAAACATGACAGAGTAGTTATACATATCATACACCATGCTTCCTAAAATAGGCCCCAGAAAAAGACTAACATCTATGCCTATATATAGGGTATTGCTGGCAACGCCTCTCTTTAAGGGTGTTTCGGAAAGCATGCACATGGAATAGAGGGCAGGCTGAAATGCGCCGAACCCTGCAGAGGCAACAGCTGCCCCAATGAGCATTACGCCGATTGTTTTAGCATATCCTATTATTATATATGAAAGGGCCATTATTATAAGGCCCGGAAAAAGAATACGGGTTAGCCCGAACCGGTCTGTCAGATAACCGCTTGCCGGTCTTGCAACCACAAGGACTATTGCCAGCACAGTATAAAATGAGCTTATCCCTGATATCCCCAGCTCTTTTGCATACTCAACAATGTATACATTGTATAATGACCACCCCATATAAATAAAAAACATAACCACAGCCATGGGAATCGCATGAACGGAGACTATATTTTTATACCATGCCCCTGTGCTTAATAGATCTTCTTTTGTCTTTTTATCAGGCAAAAGGAGAAGACCCGGAATGAGAGCCAGAAAGGAGATAGCCGCTGCAAAAAGAAAAACGAATGTAAAGCCGAGGCCTTCATTTTTTAAATGAGTGCCAAGGTGCAGAATACCTATTCCCAAACTCGGCGCTATTGCCATGCTCAGCGATGAACTGAGGCCGTAAACACCCATTCCTGAACCCATTTTGTCTCTGGGGATGTTGTCCCCTGCCATGGTCATCGTAAGGGTTCCTACAAGTGCGTACTGAAGGCCGTGAAGAAGCCTGAATGCGATAAAGGCTGATATGCTGTTAAAGAGTGCATAACCGATATTTGCCACTCCACCGATAAAGAAAACCATTATCATAAGTTTTCGTTTGTCAAATTTGGTAAGAAGAGGGCCTGATACCGGTCGCATTGAAAAGGCGACGCCAAAAAAAAGACCTGTCAGAAGACCCATAATATGGGCATTGGCCCCCAGATGAAGGGCATAGGAGGCAATAAGGGGGTTTATTGAAAAATGTGAAATTGAGAGTAAAAAGGATATCAGCAATATGCAGATAAAATTACGGTTCCATATCGTAACCGGCACAGCCGTTTTTGAGTTCTTCAAGGAATAACTCCTTTTTGCCAGGTTTAATTTTATTGACACAATTTGGTCTTTTGTATACTTGTATACATTAGTTGCCTTTTTTGCAAGAACAGATTGCGGAAATAGGAATTACTTATAAAAGCCCTCAAATTTTTCTGGGTTTTGATATATTCGATCAATCATCATATTAACCAGTCACTTAAGGAGGTTTTCCATGAAAAGATCAATGAAGTTTTATTATGGGTTTTTGTTTAGCTGCCTGATCATGTCTCTTTTGTTCCAGACAACGGGGAGCAGTGCAGCCTTTGCAGCCATTGCCCTGCCGGGTCACGCGCCGGAGGGCTTTAATAAAATCAGGCAGGATATCCCTAAAGGGAAGCTGGAAACTATAACCTACAATTCAAAGAGCATAGGTGTGGATCGCAAGGCGGTTGTCTACACGCCACCAGACTATGATCCTGGCAAGAAATACCCTGTTCTCTACCTGATGCACGGGATCGGAGGCAATGAGACCCACTGGACAACCCTCTGCTCAGCCAATAAAATCCTTGACAATCTGATTGCTGATAAAAAGGCTGTGCCAATGATCATTGTAATGCCTAACGGTCGGGCCACAGCCGAGCCTCCCTCAACCAATTTTATGGCCGACTTCAATTACTACGCCAACCTGGAGCCGGATCTGCTGAATGACCTGATGCCCTATATTGAATCACACTATTCTGTATATACCGACAGGGATCACAGGGCTTTGACAGGCCTTTCAATGGGAGGCGGGCAGGGTCTTAATTTCGGAATAAACAACATCGATAAATTTGCCTGGGTAGGAGGCTTCTCCTCTGCACCCAACCTTCAGCCGCCAAGTGTTCTTGTCCCCAAGATTAAGAATGCCAAAGAAAAGCTGAGCCTGCTCTGGATAGGCTGCGGAGACAAGGATAACCTGATCACCGGAAGCTTTAACCTCCATAAGGCCCTGGATGAGGCAAAAATTGACCATGTATGGTATCTTGATTCTGGTGTGCATGAGGTTCCGGTATGGGATAATAATCTGTATCTGTTCGCCCAGATGCTTTTCAAACCCGCTGGATCAGTCACACCCCCGCCCTCTATCGGAACTTATGACGGCACCCAGCCGGTCAGCATGGGCATGGGGATGCCTGGCATGGGCCGCGGCCCTATGCCAGGGGCAGGCGCACCGGGTGGCGGAATCAATTCCGAGTTTACTGCAACAAGAGAGAATGGCAGCAACTCATCAAAGGGGATTGCAGGCAAATGGATCGCAAAGGATGGTGACAACAACTTGAAGTTTGATTTCAAGGTAGATGGTTCAAAACTCACAGGCACCATCGAGAATAGCCAAATGCCCGGGGCAATTGAAATTAAGGATGGAACAATAGAGGGAGACAATATCTCCTTTTCCTATGAACGCAAGATGGGGGAACAGAGTTTTACCATGAAATGGACAGGAACCCTTTCCGGCAATGAACTAAAACTGAAACGCAGCCTGGGAGGCGGCATGGGCGGCTTTGGAGGCGGTGGAATGCCTGGCGCCGGACGCTAGCAGAAGCGCTGGGTCTGCACAATTCAAGGCTTAAATAAGGCATGGAGTCAAGCAATATTTGAAAAGATGATTATTCTCTTTTCAATTTTGATAGTTGAATAAGATATCCTGTAATACAAAGGCAGTTAATGGTTTTATCTTAACTGCCTTTGTTTTTTGTGGATTATTCTTACTGTTTTATTACTGATTGTCCCTTTTAATGGATTTAATCTTTCCTGCTGTAAGATATCGCTGCAAAAGGATAAAGATGCACAGAAGGATACCGATAAAGACCTTTGTCCACCAGGTGCTCAGGTTTCCCTGAAATGTGATGATTGTCTGGATGAGCCCCAGTATCATGACACCTATTACAGTCCCCTCTATAAAGCCCACTCCGCCTGTTAAAAGGGTTCCGCCGATAACAACGGCGGTAATTACATCCAGTTCAAGCCCTGTCCCTGCAAGCGGATATCCTGCGAGGGTATAGAGGGAATAGACCAGCCCGCCTGCTGCACAGATGGTGCTGTTAATGGTGTATATAAGGATTTTGGTCTTTCCAACAGGAAGCCCCATGAGGATAGCCGATTTCTCATTGTCCCCAATGGCATAAATATTTCTGCCGAAACGTGTATAGTGCAGGATATATGCGCCAAGAATGGCCATTATAATAAAGCTGACTGCATAGAGAGGCATCTTGATTCCACTTCCCAGAGGAATAGATGCCTTTGAGATAGCAAGAAACAGTTCATTGCGGATGGGCACAGAGTCAAGGCTTATCACGAATGATAGCCCCCGGGCAAGGAACATACCCACAAGGGTTACAAGAAACGGCGGCATTTCAAGAAGGTGTATCAGGCATCCCATGCAAAAGCCCAGCGCTGCACCGCAGAAGAGACAGATAATAATAACCATAAATGGCGGCATCTCTGTATGTGAAAGCAGGTTGGCGCTCAACACGCCGGTAAATGCAACAAGGGCGCCGACAGAAAGATCAATACCTCCTGATATGATAACAAAGGTCATCCCAACCGCAATGATGCCGACAAATGCATTATCTATAAAAAGGTTAATGAAAACCCTGAGAGAAAAAAAACCTTTGTATGCAAATGCGCCAGCGACATAGAGCAGTATGAATACGAGAAAGGTTGAAAGGATCGGTATGTTTTTCTGACTCAGCCGGAATCTCATGATGATCTGTCTCCTGAATGTAAAATAAGGGAGAGCTGGTCACGAAGCTTTCTAGACTGGATCAGCGCAACAATGATGATTATTACTGCCTTGAACACCAGAACGACCTGGGGCGGGACACCGCGTGTAATAATGGTTGTGGTCAGTGACTGGATAATAAGGGCGCCGATTACAGCGCCTGCCATTGAAAAACGTCCGCCGTTTATTGTCCCCCCGATAATAACAGCAGCAATGGCGTCAAGTTCCATGAATATCCCTGCATTGTTGGCATCCGCAGCCTTTATATCCGCTGTAATGATCAATCCTGCGAGGCCAGCGCAGAAGCCGGAAAACCCGTAGGTAAAGGTTGTTATCATCCTTACGGGTATGCCCATATAACGGCTTGCAAGACCATTTGCGCCTGATGCCTCAATGAAAAGACCAAGTGTGGTTTTTCTGGTAAGCGCCCATGTGAGAACAAAGAGGAGAATCACCATGATAACAGGAAAGGGGAGGCCCAGGAAGAAGCCGCTTCCTATGAACTGGAATGAAGCGTGTTCAAAAACAATGATCTGCCCGTGTGTGATAAGCTGGGCTATACCCCTGCCCACAGTCATGAGTATAAGTGTCGCGATGATGGGCTGCACACCTATGTAGGCCACAAGAAAGCCGTTCCAGAGGCCAAGGATGACAGAAAGGACAAGGGGCACAAGAAGCACTGTGATTAAAGAGGTCTGATCACCATATTCAAGGATGCCTTTAACATAATCAGGCCGGATAAGCTGCGCTGCAAGGGCGCCTGATATAGCAATGATTGCCCCGACAGAGAGGTCAACACCGCCGGTAGCATAAACCAGAGTCATACCGATTGTGACAAGTATGACCGGCGCGCCCCTGTTGAATATATCTATAAGTGAACCGAAGAGGTGGCCGTTCTTTATCTCAATGTGGAAAAACCCCTCTGTGAAAACAAGATTGAACAAAAGTATAGCTATAAAGGCCAGCAGGGGATAGATGATGCCCAGTTCAGAGGAAACTGGATTAATAAGAGAAATCTTTTTCTTTACAGTGCCCATAATCTATCTTAAGTACCTTCCTGCGCAAGCGCTGTCATGATTTTCTCTTCAGATATGTTTTCACCAGATATCTCTCCCACCTTTTTTCTCTCCTTCAGTATTGCAACACGGCTGCATGTATGAACGATCTCTTCAAGCTCCGATGATATAAAGAGTATGCTGCGACCCTCCTCCATTAATCTGAAGATCAATTTTTCAATCTCTGCCTTTGCTCCTACATCTATGCCGCGCGTTGGTTCATCAAGTATCAGTAGACGCGGGTTCATGGCCATCCAGCGGGCAAGGATCACCTTCTGCTGGTTTCCGCCGCTCAGGGTTCCGGCCTTCTGCTCCCTGCTAGATACCTTTATCTTTAGCAGCTCTATATAACGGTCTGTTATTCTATCCTGCTCCCTTCGGGATATTCCCCTGAAGAAACCTCTTCTGGCCTGAAGAGGCAGAATAATATTCTCCCTTACAGTAAGATCCGGGATAATACCTTCAGTTTTTCTGTCTTCAGGACAAAATGCGATGGAATGAGATATGGCATCCTTGGGTGAGTGAATGGCAACAGGTTGTTTATCTATCATGATGGTTCCTGAAGTGGGCCTGTTAATGCCGAACATGAGTTTTGCCACCTCTGTGCGGCCTGAACCGAGCAGACCGGCAAGGCCGAGCACCTCACCTTCGCAAATCTCAAGATCAATCGGAGATATAACGCCCTTTTCTTCCACATTATTCAGGGTGATGAAGGGCTCTTTTCGTGAAGATTTGTCGCCCGGTCTTTTGCCTGACGACACCATCTCCTGTTCCAGCTCTTTGCCCAGCATCTTTGATATCAGCTTGAAGCGTGGAAGCTCTGCTGTCTTGTATTCACCGATAAACTGCCCGTTCCTTAAGACGGTGATACGGTCGGATGTCTCATACACCTGGTCAAGAAAGTGCGTAATGAAGATGATGCCCATGCCCTCATCCTTAAGCCTCTTCATTATCCTGAACAGGTTTTTACATTCTGCCATGTCCAGGCTGGATGTTGGTTCATCCAGTATCAGGATTTTTGCCCTGATATCAAGCGCCCTTGCAATTGCCACCATCTGCTGGATAGCGGTGGAGCAGGAGGAGAGGGGGAGAGTTACATCTATTTCAAGATCCAGTCTGGCAAGAACATCTCCGGCATTCATGTTAATGGCTTTCCAGTCAATCCTGGCGCCTTTCATGGGCTGGCGGCCTATATAGATATTTTCTGCTATAGAAAGATTGGGAAGCAGATTTATCTCCTGGTATACGGTGCTGATCCCTTTACGGGCAGCGTCCATGGGGGAGGATGCCTCAAACCCTTTGCCGGACAGTTTAATGGAGCCGCTCTCTTTTTTGTGGACGCCTGTAAGCACCTTAATCAGGGTTGATTTTCCAGCCCCGTTCTCGCCCATGAGCGCATGGATCTCACCACTCCTCAGGGTGAAATCCACAGCGTCAAGGGCATTAACACCCGGAAAGCTCCTGCTCAAGCCCCTTATTTCAAGCAATTCAGACATTACTAATACTTCCTGCTGCCTATCACCTCAGCCGCAACCTCCTGCGGGAATACACCCTCCTCTGTTACTATCTTTTTTGGAACAGGTTTACCCTTAACGATTGTCTCCACTGCATCAAAGAGCTGCGGCCCAAGGAGCGGGCTGCATTCAACCGTACAGTTAAGCTTTCCCTCTATCATGGCCTCAAAGGCGCCGCGCACAGCGTCAATTGAGACAATAATAATGTCCTTGCCCGGAGCCAGTCCATATTCTTCTATCGCCTGTATGGCTCCTATGGCCATATCATCATTATGTGAAAAGAGCACATTGATATTCTTTCCTTCGGTTTTAAGAAATGCCTCCATTATCTCTTTGCCGCCGGACCTGGTAAAATTGCCGCTCTGGCTTTTGATTACCACCATTCCGGGATGCTCCTTTATAACCTCCTCAAACCCCTTTTTCCTGTCTATGGCAGGCGCTGAACCCACTGTGCCCTGCAGTTCCACTATCTTTACATCTGTGTAGCCCTTTTCAACAAGCCAGCGTGCGGCCCTGCGCCCCTCCTCAACAAAGTCTGACCCCATGAATGTCACCCATAGGGAATCATCCTGCACATCTACAGCACGGTCAATCAGGATAACGGGGATACCCGCATCTTTGGCCTCCCTGAGCACAGCCTCAAATCCGGTTTCAACAACAGGTGAAAATGCGATAACATCCACACCCTGGGCAATAAAGTTCCGAATAGCCTTTATCTGGTTTTCCTGCTTCTGCTGTGCATCAGAGAAGATCAGTTTGATATTGGGCCTTTTTGCTGCCTCGCTCTGAATGGATTCTGTATTGGCAACCCTCCATGCGCTTTCAGCGCCTATCTGTGAGAATCCGACAGTAATAGTGCCGTCATCTTTATCTGATCCTGTACAGCCTGACACTATCAACATGGCCGCAAGAATTGTCATAACACTCTTTATTTGTTTTATCATCTGGGGATACCTCCTGAAATAATTAGTTTATTTTTTTTAGTTTCCATACCCTTATTGCCTTGACATCTCCTGTCGGGCAAAATGCCTCACATGCGCCGCAGCCATTGCACTTATTAGGGTCAACAGCAGGATATGATTCATATGCCTCTTCATTCCATGTAATCTTTATTGCTTCAAAGGGGCAGGCGCGTATACAGGTATTGCAGTCACTCATGCCCCACAGGCACAATGACTTGTCCACCTTTGCAAGCCCTATCAGATATCTGTTCTTCTCCTCCAGATCAAGGCTCTGCAAAGCCCCGCTGGGGCATGCCTTTGTGCAGGCGTTGCATTTTTCATTGCAGTATTCCCTGTTAAACCTGATTACCGGTGTGAAAAACCCGAGAAGACCAAAGCCACCTGTATCAGGATGTATGATCCGTGAGGGGCAGGTGCGGATACAGTTACCGCATCTCAGGCAAAGGGCTGTGAAGTCATCCTCCCTGACTGCGCCGGGAGGACGCAGAAGATGATCTCCTGATTCTGCATGTGCCGCCTTTTTCGCCAGGATGCTCAGCCCCGCTCCTGCTGCAATTGCGATAAACGCCCTGCGTGTGGATGGTAAAAGCCCCTTGTATCTATTTTTTGCCTCTGCATCTGTTTCTGTTCTTTTTATAAATCTCCTTAAAAGAGAGGCTGCATCATCAAGAATATCCTGCGTTGCGCTCAGAGGGCACACACGGGCGCACCAGAGGCTCCCGGAAGTGATCGCAAGCAAAAGGAGTATCACCATTCCTGAAATTGAAGCTGAAACAGCAGATATATCCGATGCCCTGTAGACACTAAATGCGCTGTTTAAAAAGACCAGAGGGTCCATCCATAAAAAAAGGGGATATCCGATTATTGCACCTGCAAGGGTCAGCCACACTATGTATCTCCCTATTGGGGGAGAGCCTTTCCACCAGGGCTTTACAGAGGGTCTGATACCTGAAACAGTGTCAAGTATCAGGCCGACAGGGCAAACATAGCGGCAGAAAAACCTTTTTCTGAACAGGGATATTATAGAAAAAAGAATGCCCAGGATTGAACCCAGCCATAATGCCCCTCCTGAAATTATTGTGCATATTGTGACAAAGGGGCTTGTCTGCACAAATATCCTTGAGCTGTGAACCCAGAAAGGTAATGGCAGCAGTAATACTATTGTAATCATAAGGCATATAAGCCTCACATACAGGCGCATCTTTTGTCTTTCTCTAATCATTTATTAAAACCTTCAAAGCCATATCAGCCTGCAATTCTAAGATAGATATAGTAAACCGATATGAGGGTCTGCATAATTAACCCGATTATGCTCCATATACGGATTACAGCCCCTGGCTGATCATCAGAATTTACCTGGCCTCCGAACATACTGCGATGGTTAAGCCATGAGATAAACGGCCCCACAATAAAGGCAATAGCGGATGTCATGTCAATAAATGCCTCAAAGCTTTTCATCAATGTGGCCATAACAATCAAACTTGCAATAACCAGAAACAGCATGACCCAGTCATAGAAACGCCTGCCCAGAAATTTACCGCCTGACATAGGCCTCATCTCGATAACAAGCGCCTCTATCACACGGGGATATCCATCCATCACTGTGATGAGGGTTGAAAACATGACAGTAATGGCTGCTATGCCTATCGGGTAATAGGCCCATTTACCGACAAGTTCTGTAAAAAGTCTGATAACCTGATTGGCAAAACCAATAGAATTATTTTCAGGCGTTATGCCATTACAGTACATTACTACCATGCCCAGAAGCACAAAGCATACGGCCAGCACAAAGGTGTTGATAAAACCGATATTGAAATCCAGCCTTGCCTCGCTCACAGTAACCTCGCGGCCAAAGTCCCTGGCCTTTGCGCGTGCCCATAAGGATTGCAGCACAGATGCATCGATGGGCGTGGGCATATACCCTGCCATTGCTACCAGATAAAGCACGGTTGCCTCATCAAATCTGAAATGGCCGGGTGACACCCCGTTAAGTCTCAGCTTGAACAGGGCGCTGACAGTGGTCAGCATGATCAGGAGCGTGAACAGGATCACTATGCCTTTAGTCATCCGCTCAAGCAAATGGTAGCGCCCTGTGACCAGGATTACCGCACAAATTACAAGAAGGATGCCGTTATCAAAAAGCATGCTGAATGAAACCCCTAATACTGCATTGATAAGGGCAGTGGTAACAAGCCCTATTGCCGCTGTAATAAACACCATGCTCAATATCTGGGAGAGGCCAAAAAGCCAGAGGGTATACCTTCCAAAGCTGATATAGCTGTCCACAAGTGACCGGCCTGTAGCAGCGGCAAACTCATTGCCGAAACGAATGGCCGGATACTTTATCAGACAGAAAAACAAAATGAAAGGGATCAATGCCAGTCCATACACCGCCCCTGCTCGTGTGGAGTAGACCAGATGTGACACCCCCACTGCAGCGGCAGTGTATAAAATGCCCGGACCAAGCACGGCCCAGAGGTTATTAACCGATTTTCTCATTCTATACTCCTCATAGCTATCCCGGAAGGATTACACCCCTCTTTTTAAGGGTTGCCTGCAATTCCTTTATATCAATCTTTCTTAAGTCCACGTTTCCGGATATGGCCTGGGCCGCAGCAACCCCTGCTGCCTCGCCAAGGGCAATACAATGGGGTATCAGGTTAAAGTACTCATTTACAATCATCTCAGATGCAAATGCCCTGCATGCAACCAGCATATTGTCCACCTTTGCCGGTATCAGGCAGCGGTATGGCATGTATGTCACAGGGTATTTTATAGAGTTCTTGCCGCGATCCACATCAGGGAATACTGCAACAGTGTCAGGGAAGGGGGTATCAGTGTTCATGTCCTTTTCGCTAACCACATATTCTCCAACAACGCGTCTTGCCCCGCGGGTTCCGAGCTGCGGGTTTGAAAGCACGATAAAGCTCTTTTCAAAGCCGGGGATATTCTTTTTGAAATAATCGTGAGTTATGAGCATATCTTTCCGGCCCTGAAACTCAACACGCGTAAGCTCCTCCACATCCACCTGGCTTTTATTTGCATAGCGGGGGAAGCACCATACCACATGCTCCTGGTTTTTCAGGTTGCTTGTAAGAAATCCGCCATGCCCCCCGGCCTTTCTGACCTCGCGCATATGATCTGTCAGTTCCTTGGCATGGGATGATTTGTAATCCTCATATTTTTTAAGGTCAACATTGTCTATCCAGTATGAAAATGAGAGGTTTGCGATCCTCAGTGTGCGTTCAATGTCCATCTTGAAATCGGCCCCTGCATATGGAAGAAGGTCTCCGTCTCCAGTGGAGTCTATCACAATCTTTGCAAGCACTGCCTGCCTTCCTGACTTGCTCTCAAAGATAACGCCCCTGGCCCTGTTGCCCTCCATTATGGGCTCTGTGCCCCAGGAATGCAGGTATGTCTTTACCTTGGCCTCCTCCATCATCTCCTGCAGAATGCATTTTGATATCTCGGCATCTATGTGCACGGAGTATATTACCCGCTGCTCACGAATATTAAAAAAGGAGCGGTTCTGATAATAGGCAACAAGCTTTTTATCATCCGAGCCCCAGTGCTCTTTTTTAGGGTAATCTGCCGCCTCCCTTCTGTTAAGCCGGTCTATCCACTCCTGCGTAATACCTGCTATCTGCTGTTTGCCGCTGAAGTCGCTTAAATTGGGTATAATGGTGACTAGCCCGCCTGTGCCCATGCCGCCAAGGTGCTCATATCTTTCTATAAGAACAGTATCAGCGCCGCTCCTCGCTGCTGCCAGCGCTGCAGCAATACCTCCGGGGCCGCCGCCTACAACCACAACATCGGCTGTCCGGCATACCTTTGTCTCACGGGCAGCCTCTTTGATTGTCTTTTCTGTAATACCGGCGGGCTGGGCTGAGCTCGCCTGTGCATCAAGCAGCATGCCGCCAGCTCCGGCAGCAATTGCTGCCCCTGTAATAGTTGTATTTCTGAAAAATTCACGCCGTGTTATCCCCTTTTTATTCTGAGAATTCATAATCAAAACTCCTCTTAAAAAAAATAAGATTTGGTAGACAGCTTAAAGCTGTATATTAACTAACCGGGCAGAACCACCCCCTGCTTCTTAAGGGTAGCCTGCAAAGCCCTGATGTCAACCTTCCTGACATCAACACCTGCATTTATTGCCTGTGCTGCCGCTGCCCCGGCTGCCTGTCCGAGGGAGACACAGTGGTGTATCAGATTAAAGGCATCATTTATAACCGCATCTGACGAAAATGCCCTGCATGCAACAAGCATATTATCCACATTGCGCGGTATCAGGCAGCGATAGGGCATATACATTAAGGGGTTCTTATCATCCAGGTTAGGGAATATGGCGATGGTGTCATTAAAAGGGGTCTTTAAGTTCATATCCTCTTTTTTTACAACATAATCTCCTATAACCCTCCTTCCGCCGCGGGTGCCAAGCTGCATATTTGAAAGGACTATAAAGCTCTTTTCAAAACCGGGAATATGCTTTTTATAAAAATCGTGTGTTATAAGCATCTCCTTGCGGCCTAAAAACTCAACCCGTGTAAGCTCCTCCACATCATACTGACAAGTGTTTGCATACCGTGGAAAGCACCAGACCACATTCTCCTGGTTTTTCAGGTTGCTTGTAAGAAAACCTCCTGTCCCGCCAAGCTTCTTCAGTTCACGCATCTTTTCGGTAAGTTCCTTGGCATTTGATTTTTTATATTCCGTATATTTTTTCAGATCAACATTATCTATCCAGTATGAAAAGGAGAGGTTTGCAATCCTCATTGTGCGTTCAATATGGGTTTCAAACTCTGCGCCGGCATAAGGCAGCAGGTCGCCATCGCCTGTTGAATCGATTACGATCTTGGCGAGCACCGCCTGTCTGCCTGATTTGCTTTCAAAGATTACGCCCCTGGCCCTGTTGCCCTCCATTATGGGCTCTGTTCCCCAGGAGTGAAGATAGGTCTTAATTTTGGCCTCTTCCACCATGTCCTGAAACAGACACTTTGATAACTCTGCATCGATATGTGCGGAATATCCTACCCTGTTGCCTGTCGCATAGAAAAAGGAGCGGTTATTGTAATATTCAACAAGCTTTTTATCGGTTGAGCCCCAGTGCTCCCTTTTCGGGTAGTCTGCCCCATCCCGTTTATCCAGCCTCTCTATCCATTCCTGGGTAATTCCGGCTATCACCTGCCTGCCTGAAACATCAGTCATGGCGGGGATAATGGTGACGAGACCCCCTGTTCCCATGCCGCCCAGATGTTCATACCTTTCAATAAGGACTGTATCAGCCCCGTTCCTTGCTGCTGACAGGGCCGCCCCAATACCGCCAGGCCCGCCGCCAACCACCACAACATCGGCAGTGCGGCATACCTTTGTCTCGCGGGCAGCCTCCCTGATTGTCTTGCCGTTAATTTCAGCCTGCCTCGCCGCCGCACTTGCTGACACAGGAAACAGCATTCCTCCTGCGCCTAAAGCTATTGTGGCGGCTCCTGTTATGGCTGTGCTTTTTACAAACTCCCTGCGGGTTATGCCGATACCCTTTGATGGTTTCATGATCTTTTCTCCTCTATATAAATGATGACTTCCTATTCACTCTTTCCCCTAAGCCCTGAAAAATAGACATCCATTACCTTCAACCTTTCAAGAACCGGCAAAACCCTTGCCCCGGGCGCTCCATCAAACACCATCACCTTTTGATCAGCCTCACTGAAAGCCGGCCATTCAGGCAGCCCCTGGCCGTTAGGATTGCCGGTTTTCGCAAAGTTTACCCAGTATGTGCTTATCATATCAGAGAGTTTCATATCCTCTTCTTTCGGCGGCTGGGCTGGGTTAGCAAGTGTCTGAAATGCGTATGGCACATCGCTTCCATGTCCTGAACCTGCATCCGGCGCATTCGGATGATAATCAAAATAATACTGAAAGGCACTGTTTTTCCCTTTCTGTGACTGAAGGCGTGACCATGTCCAGGTGTTCCATGAGAAGGAGCTGTCATTCCTGATATCCTTTGATGCCCTTGTTGCCTCTGCATCTGTTGAATGGGGGTATGCACCGAGGATTAATTCTGCCCCTTTGCCATACTGCTCCTTGATCTGTTTGACAAAATCGGCCTTTGTAATATTCTGGTTTCCGCCGAAGGCTCCCATTTCATCGGATGTATGGCCCAGTAATACAGGAGTATCATTAAATTTGCCTTCCATGTACAGGGAGTAAAGGTCATTTGATATAACATAACCGTCTGCCACCGGCCTGAATCTCATTCCGCCCATTCCGCCAGCAAGTTTATTCTGGATATCATCTGCGCTCAATGCCCGGGCAGCTTTAATGTCAGCTACATTAAGCTCCTTTAAAAACTGTTCGCCGTTTGATTCTGCTAGTTTGAGTGTGGGGAGCCCCAGACCAATGCCTGCCTGATTCTCTGTCATAAGGGGTGTAAACGATCCCCCGCTCATGCAGATGGCCCTGTGAAAAAGCCCCTTTGTAAGAGGGGTGGCTGCAAGCAGGCTTATGGCTGCTCCGCCGGCTGAATGGCCGAATATGGTGACATTGCCAGGGTCTCCGCCGAAATTTGCGATATTGTCCTTTACCCATTTCAGGCCCTGTACCATGTCAAGTATTCCATAATTGCCTGAACCGTTCCCGCTCTCCATGCTTAATTCAGGGTGTGCAAGAAACCCGAATGGCCCCAGTCTGTAGGCAACACTTACCATAACCACGCCCTTTTTGGCAAAACCAATGCCATCATACATGGGTGTGCTGGTAGAGCCTCCGCTGTAACCGCCGCCATGCACCCAGTATATAACAGGCAGCCTTTCATCCCTCTTTTTAGCCGGGGTCCATACATTAAGGTAGAGGCAGTCTTCACTCACCGGTGCCGTGTTGCCCATAGCGTTTGCAGCCTGCATGCAGGCATTACAGAAGGTGTCTGCCTTTTTAACGCCTGTCCAGGGCTGCACAGGGGCAGGGGCCTTCCAGCGCAACTCTCCCACAGGCGGCGCTGCAAAGGGGATACCTTTATAGGTTAAAATTCCATCCTGCTCAATACCTTCAATTGTTCCGCCGGTTACATCAACCTTTGTCGTAACCTCAGGCGCCGCCTTTACCTCTTCCTTAACATCAGGGGCGCTGCTCTCTTTAACCTGATTTTTATCAGGCGGCGAATCACATGCAAAGGTTATGAAAAAAATAAACAGTATGCTTGCCAGCCAGGTTGAATGTTTAATTTTCATGTTAAATCTCCTTTTAGAAAAGATGTTTAAAAATTAATCAATCCTGAGTTAAATGTACAATGCAGGTTTCTCTCCTGCATTGTCTGTATGCATTTGTTGCAGGATGTACATAAGGATCTCTTTGACAATCCCTCTCTGAATTTTTTAACAATATGCTGATCCATGATAAATGGCCTGCACATTGATATTGCATCCGCTATCCCCTCATCCACTGCCTTTTCCATATCAGAAAGGTTTCTCATTCCGCCGACCAGTATTACAGGCTTTGATATGGCCTCTTTTGCCTTTTTGCATTCGTCAGCATAGTAGGGGATCATTGTATTTGGCCTGATATGGTTAAAGGGTATCTCTTCGACACCCTCGCTTACCTCTATTGCATCCATGCCCGCATCAATAAACATCCTGGCGGAATTAATCCCCTCCTGCGCACTTTTACCTTCAGGATGATATTCCCTGATTCCAAGCTTGATCAGGATGGGGTAATCAGGCCCTGTGGCCTTTCGCAGCCCCTCAGTTATCTTTATCACAAACCTTGCCCTGTTTGAAGCAGATCCGCCCCATTTATCATTCCTTTTATTTGTAACAGGCGAGAGGAATGCGCTTACAAGCCAGCCGTGGGCTGCATGAATCTGCACCCCGTCAAACCCGGCCTCTTTTGCCCTTGCCCCTGCCTTCACAAACTGATCAATTTTTTCCTCAACCTCATCTGAAGAGAGCCCTCTTACTTTGAGATTATTAGCCGGATTGACTGTCTCGGATGGGCCAACCGTCTGAAAACCGCACAGGCCCGGGTTACCGAACCAGCCTGCATGCATGAGCTGTGCTGCTATCTTACCGCCATTTGCATGCACAGTGTCGGTTATTTTCTTAAGGGATGGTATCATTTCATCTGTATGGATACCGAGCTGACCCGGTGCAGCCCAGCCGTCAAGGCTCGGGAATAGCCCGCTTGAAATGATGAGCCCGACCCCGCCCCTTGCAAGCTCCCTGTAAAAATTGAGCTGAGCCTCTGTTGCCACCTGGTTTTCACCAAGGTTATCCACTGTTGCTGAACGAACAAAACGGTTTTTTATAATTAGACTGTTTATCTGTAACGGTTTAAATATCTCTGACATTTATATCTCTTCCCCTTACGACCTAAAATTGTATAGTTAACACCCTTTCTGTTTTTTTAAATATTGCCTCATCAAGAATTTCATCAGGTCATCCGGCCCTCTGTTATCAGCACATACCTCATCATAGAAACATATCCTGTTAGGGTCATCTTCAGTAAATGGGCGCCATATAGGCATCTCTGTTCCGTCCGCATCCTTTCCGTTGGGGTTCCCGCTTTTGATAAAGTTGGCCCAGTAATTACACATTTTACGCGCCAGGTCATAGTGCTTGCCAACAAAGGGTCTCCAGCACTTGGCAAGGGTCTCGAAAAAGAACCATAGATCAACCGAATGGAATGCCCCCGGGTTATCCCAGCCCGGTATCTCAGCGTTGAACACCCAGTAATATATGGGGGTCTTATCGCCTGTTCGTTTTTTTGCCTTTCCAATAAGCCGAATGGAGTACTCAAGATGGCTCACAGTTGCCTTATAAAGCATTTCAGAGATGCTCCCGGTCTCTGATCTGCATAACCCAAGAAATTCATCTGCATCTGATCCATAGGCATCCCGTGCAAAGTTTTCAAACTCCTTAACCGACTTGACTAATGGCCTGTCAGGAAACTCTGTTGCAGTGTGTCCGAACATCATGGGGACAAGCTCACATTTATTTGCCATGAACAGCTCATTGGCATCGCCAACATAAAATTTATTATCTATTACAGGACCCCAGAATGCCCTGTATTCCACCATTTTGTCCCTTAAGTATACTGCATCCAGATTGCGTGCCTCTTTAAGGGAAGATACGCCAAGGAATTTAAAGAAATCTATGCCGGCCTGTTCAGCCTCTGCCAGGTTCTTTTCCTTGTGGAAAAGGGTTCCCGGATAGGCAGTCATCGTAAGACCGCTGTCCACAATGGCCTTATGAAACAGGCCCTTGTTTGAGGGAGAGGTAACCTGCGCCATAACGCTTCCGCCCCCTGCTGATTGTCCCCCTATGGTTATGTTATCAGGGTCCCCTCCAAAGGCGGCTATATTATGCTTTACCCAGCGTGTACCAAACTGCTGATCAAGAAATCCGAAGTTGGCCGGCGCATCAGGGGCTTCTTTTGTAATCTCAGGGTGGCACATGAAACCAAATACATTCAGCCTGTAATTGATTGTAACAACAACAATGCCGCGCCTTGCAATGCGCTCGCCGTCAAACTCCATCTCAGCGGTATTTCCCTCCTGAAGACCCCCTCCAAAATACCAGACAAACACAGGCAGCTTTTCATCCGCCCGTTTCGCAGGTGTCCAGACATTAAGATGCAGGGAGTCTTCATCCATTTCAATGGAGGTGTCCACATTCCACTCCCTTGTGTAGATGATTTCAGGGTCTTCACCCGGGATATGCTGCATGGAGATGGGGGCAAATTTAAAGGCATATAGAACACCGTCCCAGTTCTTTAACGGCTGGGGGGCCTTCCAGCGGTTTTGACCCACCGGAGGGGCAGCAAAGGGGATGCCCTTGAATGATGTAATACGCGGGTCAGCAGCAGGCAAACCCTCTACAAGACCATTTTCAACCCTTACTCTTCTTAGCATGATAATTCTCCTTTACTTTTCAATTTTAACCTTTATCTGGGTAAATGAATGCGCAGGAAATGTATAGGCTATCCTGTTTCCTTTCACAGGTTTGTCACTTGTAACAGGAAGGTATTTTTCCTGCTCATCGAACCTGTATGCTGCATTGATGTCCTTCATGTTTATCTCGCTTATTTGAGCCTTTCCCATGAAAGCGCCTGCGCTGCTTATAATATCAGCAGTGATCGGCTCATCTTTGTGCCTGTTTACCACATTTACAAACAAGGCATCCTGCTCCCTTGAATAGACCGCAGTGACATCGAGATAGGGGATATTTTTATTTTGTTCGTCCACATCAAATGTCTCTCCATCAACAAAGACATCAACCGATTCACCAAGACAGTTATTTGAGAAGAGTTTGAAGGCATAAAACAGATGTGTCTTGAATGAGCCGTTTTTTTGATCATAGCCCAGAAGGGTAGTAAACATCGTATAGTTAGCCATCTTGACCACATCAGCATGGCGTATAAAGGAATTCAGGAACTGGGCAGTGGCCAGTGTTCCCTGATATCCTCTGTTGTATGGCGCCCATTCGTCAAAGGAGATATAGATGGGTTTACTGACCCTGTATCTAGTCCGCACCTCCTGAATCTGGGCTGCTGTTATCCGGATCTTTTCCTCAATATCATTAGCCCATTTCGCCATGTGTATATAATAATCCTTATCATCCTCCCAGTAGCGGTGTATTGAGATGAAATCAGCAAAATCCCTTAATTCAGTTAACACCTTAAGGTTCCAGTCCATCCACCTGCCGGTGGGTTCATAGTATGATGATCCACTGGCAATAAACTTGATACTCTTATCCGTATACCTCATGATCTTTGCGGCCTCTCTGGCAATCTTGGTGTAATCTTCAGCATCTTTGTGCCCCATTATCCAGGGAGAGCCGTCCACCTCATTGCCCAGACACCAGTATTTGATCCTGTAGGGTTCCTTGTTTCCGTATTTTGCGCGCAGATCCGCATAATAGCTGCCCACTTCCGAGTTGGTATATTCAACCCAGTACCTGGCATCATTCAATGTGCCGGTTCCCAGGTTAATACACAGCACATTTTCAGTTCCAAGGGCCCTGTTGAGTTTTACCCATTCATCAGTCCCAACCTGGTTGGTATCAAGTGTTCCCCATGCAAGCTCCTTACGCACAGGTCTCTTCTCCTTCGGACCAATGCCATCCTGCCAGTTGTAGCCCGCTACATAATTTCCCCCCGGCCATCGCATGTTGGTGATCTTGAGTTCGCGGCCTGCCTCAATGAAGTTCCTTTTAAAACCATCCTCATTGGCAAGAGGTGATTCGGGATCATAGAGAATGCCATACAGGGTATTTTCCGGAAATGAAGCTTCTCCTTTAAAATCGGCAGGATTAAACTGGATCGGCTCCATAAACACCCCGTATATTTTAGGGTCAATGTCACCTATCTTTCTATCGACATCTATTTTAATTGTCGCATTCCCGGCATGAATGGAAAAGGAAAGATTAGCTAAACAAAATAGTAATAAAATTAGCTTATTCAATTTTACCTCTCATTGTTTTTTAAAAATGAGATTAACAAAGCCTGTCACCTTGGTGCAGACTTTGTTAATCTATAATCTCAATCTCCCAAAGGCTTGCGCTTAGAGGTGCGGCCTTAAGCCCGCCTTTAATTGATACCCTGCCCCTGTTATAAATATCCACTCCCCTCTTTTTGCCGGGTGCATTAAACGATGAATCCTTTTCACCTGTGATAACATATAGCGCTGCGTATGGTGGAAGACTCAGACCATCAAGTTTTATTACGATCTCTTTTTCTGTAGGGTTTACAGCGCTTAATGTGACTGTTTTACCCGATTCATTCAGGGCTGCCATCACATCAAGGGCGCCTATCTCCCCGGTAAACCTTAATGGTATTGAACCGAACTGATTGCGGTAAAGCTTGAGCACAAGCCCGGTTGAATCAAACTCCGCTTTGGTTTTAGTGGTCTTGATAGCGCCTATCACATTTACAGTCTGCGCGTAATTTGCTGCATGGATAAACTTGCTCTGGCGATAAAACTCATGCAGCCCCATTGCGATGCCAAGGGCATCCTGCAGATCATATATGCAGCCCAGTTCTCCATATACATAATCACGGTGCCAGTAATTCCATTCATCCATGGTGATGGGCACAAAACGACCTTTAAGGCTTTCGATTGATGCCTGTAATTTTTTGTGTGCCTCCACCCGTTCACGGATGGAGTTTTTTACCATGGGCACATGCTCAAGAACAGGCTTGCGACCATCATTATTCCAGGGGACACGACCCACATAAAAATGTTCGGAGAGCATGTTCATATATTCTGCGCACTCCTCAAGCATACCCCGTGACCATGTCCTGTTTTTCTGTTTTGAATCAGGATCAAATGCCGCATTAATGGTGTCAAAGCTACCGACACCCACAAGCACAAGGTCAGGGTCCTTTTCCCACATTGCCTTGGCAACGATGTTATGTTTGATGGTGTATTGCTTGAGCTGCATGAAACCGAGCTGCCAGTCGCCGAACATCTCGTTACCCACACACCATCGTTTTACATTGAAAGGTTTCTCATTGCCGTTTTTGATGCGATACCTGCCGCCCGTGGTCTCTGCCCCTCCATTGCAGTACTCCACCCATTCTGCCGCACAGTAGGCATCGCCGAAGCCTGTGTTGGCGGCTATCATGGGTTCAGTATTTATCTCACGGCAGAAGGCGATGAACTCATCTGTTCCGAAATCATTATGCTCCACCCCTGTCCATGCCGGGTTCTTGCGCGGAGGCCTGCGGTCACGGTCACCAATGCCATCATGCCAGTCATAACCGCTTGTAAAATTTCCGCCGGGCCAGCGGTAGAGGGGGGCATTCAACTCCTTTAGCAGGGCAATCGTATCCCTGCGCATGCCTTTGATATTATCCCCGGGCATGAGTGATACTGTCCCGATAAAGACATCTCCCGCGGTCGCCTCTATTTTAAGGGTTGCACTGTCGCTGTCCTTATTGGCTGTGAATTCAAATTCGGTTTTTGTATAACTGTTCGAAGGCGATATGGTTTTAAGCGGAATAATTTTATTATCAATCACCATGGAGAGGCTGACACGGGCATCCTTATTATTGTCCGATTTAAGCCAGATATAGCCTGTATATTTTTTGCCGGCAATAACTGCAAGGTCATGCTGCTGTATTGCTGCCCCCTCTCTTAGATGCGGTGTATGATCGCCGACAAAAGGCTCCTTTGTTACCATCGTAACCCTGGCCGGATCGCCAACTATCTCCCATGGGGATGCGCCTACCACGGGGTAACCTGTATCTGCAAGACTCACATAGGGCGCATAATTTGCGGTAATCGGGAAATAAAACTTTCTGTCTTCAAGCATCTCAGCCCATATGCCGCCATAAATACATCGGCCAAGGTGCTCGATGAACTGACCGTAGATATAGGGGCTGATCGCCTCACCCTGATTTTTGAGGTCAAGCTTTATGTTCACTGTTTCAGCCTTTGCTAAAGGAATTACTAAAAGGTTTATTGTAAGAAGGCTGATAAATATATTTTTCATAATGACCCTCCTTTGGTTAATTTTTTCCCTGGCCATAGTATGCCTCTTTTCCATGTTTTCTCTGATAATGTTTGTTTATCAGGGCCGCCTTCATCCTTTTGATATCAGGATTAATCTGCTCTGTTATGTAGGCCATCCGGGCTATCTCTTCCAGCACAACCGCATTGTAGACCGCCTTATCCGGTGTTTCGCCCCAGGTGAATGGCCCGTGGCACGCTACCAGTATCATCTGCACATCAAGCTGCGAGAGATTTTTTTCTTTCAGGGCATTTATAATCTGATGGCCAGTCTCTTCCTCATACTGCCCTTTTATCATCTTATCACTCATCACTTTGGTGACAGGGATGTCATTAAAAAGATGGTCAGCATGGGTTGTCCCGTAAATGGGGATCGGTCGGCAGGCCTGTGCCCATGCTACTGCATAGGGTGAGTGAGCGTGTGCGATGCCTTTAATGCCCGGCAAAGAGCGGTAGAGCACAGCATGGGTAGGGGTGTCGGAAGAGGGGTTTAATTTTCCCTCTACCCTGTTTCCATCCATATCCACAATAACCATATCATCGGGTTTCATCTCATCATAGGGGACGCCGCTTGGCTTTATGGCAAATTTTGCCTCTTTGGCATCAAGGGCGCTTACATTGCCGAAGGTATAGATCGCCAGTTTCTGCCTGGGGATCTCCATATTGGCCCTCCAGCATGCCTCTTTGAGCTCCCTGAAATTACTCATATCTCCTCCTTTGCATGAATCAGCTGTTCACGTAATCTGTAAAGGTATGTATGTTTTCCCTTGTTATGATGTTCAGAGGCATGATCACCTCTTTAATTACCTCTTTTTTGAGCACAATATGATCATAGAGCATAATAATTCCACGGTATCCCTGGACTTCCGGCTGCTGTGTAAGGATAAAATCTATAATACCCTTCTCCACAGCAGACTCCCTGCCAGGGATGATATCGTAGCCTACAAGCGGAATGGATATGTAGTCATCCCCCTCTTTTTCAAGAAAGGATGCGATATAGTACACAGAGGAGTTGGCTGCGAATATCCCTATGGGCAGGGGCTTTATCTTTGTGTGGAATTCCTTAAGCCTCATGTGAAAGTGCAGTTCATCATCCGCCTCTGCCTTCAGCGTCATTAACCTTACTTCCGGCACGACTGCATCCATATAATAGCGGAACCCCTCGATGCGGTTACGGAGATGAAAATTGGTGCCTGGCGGATCAACAATCAGCACATATTGATCCTGCCCTACCGGGCCCTTGCCTGCTATGAGCAGGCTCATAAGCTTGCCGGCGAGTATGCCGCTCTGGCGGGAGTCCTGCCCTATGTATGCGGTTCTCATCTTGAGATCAGGGATATTGTTATCAATAAAGATATAGGGTATGCCCGTATGCTCCAGAAGAGGCCTCATATCATCGGGGCGGCATGGGGCAATAAGCAGGCCCTCTGCATCAGATGAGAGCGCGCTGGTAAGGGCACCAATACAGGATGAAGAGGAGTAGCGGTCAAATGGGAATATGCTGACATCATTTCCAAAGGAGGCAAGTTCCTGAGCGGCCTTGATTACCCCCTCTTCTATAAGACGCCAGTACCCGCCATCCTGTTCCCTGTAAGGAAGGACAACACTGAAGATATGTTTTTTTGTCTGCTTCAGCCCCCTGGCATGGATGTTGGGGATGTAGTTCAGCTCCTTCATGGCCTTGCGCACCAGTTCAGCTGTTTCTTCAGAATAACGTCCCCTGTTATGGATTATCCTGTCCACTGTGCCGATAGAAATCCCTGCGGCCTCAGCGATATCCTTCATGGTTGTCATGAAATCTCCGCTCAATGCGTTATCGATAACGCACTATATTATCTCTCATTTTTCGTGTCAATGATTTTAAGCGGAAGGGTATTTACTCTATCTAAAAGATATAATTGACAAAAACAGGGCCCTCTAATAATATTGCGTTATCGATAACGCAAAAAATAACAGGATATAAAATGGAAACAGACAAAACCCTGTCCATGATTAAAGGCGGAGATGTTGTACTGGGCATTGAATTTGGCTCTACCCGGATCAAGGCTGTGCTGATCGGTGAAGATCACAACCCTCTGGCCGCGGGGGGATTTGACTGGGAGAACTCCCTGGTAAATGGCATATGGACCTATCCACTGGAGAGAATATGGGAAGGTCTCAGGAGCTGTTATAGAGACCTTGCACAAAATGTCCGGGATAAATACGGTGTCCATTTAAGCCACATCCGGGCGCTTGGTTTCAGCGCCATGATGCATGGCTATATGGTTTTTGACCGTAACGGCAATCAGCTCACCCCCTTTCGGACATGGCGCAACAATATAACAGGGGCTGCATCAGAGGAGCTGACCAATCTTTTTAATTATCCCATTCCCCAGCGCTGGAGCATTGCGCACCTTTACCAGGCAGTTCTCAATAATGAGGCGCACGTTAGGGATATCGCCTTTATGACTACCCTGGCAGGCTACATCCACTTTAGACTCACCGGGAAAAAGGTAATAGGCATCGGCGATGCCTCAGGGATGTTTCCCATTGATCTTGAAACAAAGGATTTTAATATGGATATGTGCGCCCTGTTTGATAACCATATAAAGGAAAAAGGGTTCAGATGGCGGGTCAGGGAAATCCTGCCTGAGGTGCTGTGCGCGGGGGAGAATGGCGGCCTGCTCACAGAAGAGGGCGCCCTTCTGCTTGACCCTTCAGGGATGCTTAAACCTGGTGTTCCTGTTGCGCCTCCTGAGGGTGATGCGGGAACCGGCATGGCAGCCACCAACAGTGTTGCAAAAAGGACAGGCAATGTATCAGCAGGCACATCCGTATTTGCAATGATTGTCCTGGAAAAGGAGCTAACAAAGGTACACCATGAGGTAGACCTTGTCACCACCCCTGACGGGCACCTTGTGGGCATGGCCCACTCAAATAACTGCAGCACCGATTATGATGGCTGGATAAATCTATTTGGCGAGGCGCTTGAAAGCCTGGGCAAAGGGGTATCCAGGACTCTTCTTTATGATACCCTGCTTGCTCAGGCGCTGAAGGGCGACCCTGACTGCGGAGGGCTAATGAGTTACGGATATGTTTCAGGTGAACACATTACCGGGTTCACTGAAGGCCGCCCCCTGTTTGTCCGTTCACCTGAAGCACGATTCAACCTGGCCAATTTTATGCGCACCCATCTGTTCACCTCCTTGTGTGCCTTGCGGACAGGTCTTAATGTGCTTTTTAACGAAGAGGGCGCAAAGGTTGATGAGATAAGAGGGCATGGCGGTTTTTTCAAATCCCCGGAGGTTGGTCAAAAGATCATGGCAGCGGCCACAGGGACACCGGTTTCCACCCTGAAGACCGCCGGAGAGGGGGGGGCATGGGGCATGGCACTGCTTGCAGCCTTTATGGTTCGAAAGGATAAAAAGGTTACCCTGCCTGAATTCCTTGCAAATGTCTTTTGTGACAGCATCCAGAAGGCTGTAAAACCTGACCCGGAGGATGTAAAGGGGTTTAATAAATTCTTTGAACGCTATCACAGGGGGCTTGCCATAGAAGAGGCTGCTGTAACCTGCTTGTAGCAACAGGCTTTAAACCTCTCTTATTCAAAAAGGGGAATAGGCATGAAGGGAAATAACACCTTTGCCATTATATGGGATATGGACGGCACTATGGCAGATACCCGCGAGGCGCACTGGCTCGCATGGAAAGAGGTGCTGTCAAAAGAAAAATATGATCTCACATGGGAAACATTCCTTAAAACCTTTGGCCAGCGGAATGATGCGATATTACGCAGCCTTTTAGGGGCAGGGCTTTCGGATGCTGAGGTGGTTAGGATCGGTGATGCAAAAGAACATGCATTCAGGGAGGCGCTGAAAAGAGAGGGGGTTATGCTCCTGCCTGGCGCAGGGCAGCTATTGGATGATGCGAAAACAGGCGGCTGGCCCCAGGCAATCGTCTCATCAGCGCCGCGCATGAACATAACTGCAATACTGGAAGCGCTCAATCTCTCTGATACATTTGCTGCTCTTATATGCGCTGAGGATGTAAGCCAGGGTAAGCCCCATCCGGAGGGGTGTTTAACCGCCTCACTGAAACTTGGCGTCTTGCCAGCTAACTGCATAGTGATTGAGGATGCGCCTGCTGGGCTTGAAGCAGCGCGCCTGGCCGGTATGGCCTGCGTGGGTGTACTATCCACCCACGATCACCTAAATAATGCAGACCTTGTTGTTAATAACCTTGATGAGCTCTCTCTGGCACATCTCGAGACACTTGTTCATGAGCATAAGGCGTTTTGATGACTGATAATAACTAATATAAGGAAAGGAAAAGGATATGAAAGCATACGAGAATATCTCTATATGGATGGTTGCAGGGAGCCAGCACCTTTACGGGGATGAGACCCTGAAACAGGTGCGGTCACATACAGAAGAGATTGCCGGGTACCTGAACAGGCAGGATCAGATACCCGCTGAGATCCAGTATAAGGGCATTCTGACCACACCGCAGGAGATCACGGATTTCTGTACCAGGGCAAGCGCAGATGACCATTGCGCCGGCGTAATCCTCTGGATGCACACCTTTTCACCATCAAAGATGTGGATCAACGGGCTTAAGGTGTTAGATAAACCGATCCTTCACCTGCACACCCAGTACAACAGGGATATACCCTGGGGCGAGATAGACATGGATTTCATGAACCTCAACCAGTCTGCCCACGGCGACAGGGAGCACGGATACATCAACACAAGGATGAAGATAGCCCGCAAGGTGGTCTCAGGCTACTGGAAAGATGAAAATGTTCAGCAGAAGATCAGCTCATGGATACGCGCTGCAGCGGCGCTCAGGGATATAAGGGGCGCAAAGGTGGCCCGCTTCGGGGATAACATGAGGGATGTTGCTGTCACAGAAGGCGACAAGGTTGCTGCCCAGATCGCCTTTGGTTTTGATGTGTATGGTTACGGAGTGGGAGACCTGGTGGCAAGGATCAGGGCGGTGAAAGCAGACCGGATTGACGCATTGATCAAAGAATACAAAGAGATCTATGCTGTTGACAAGGAACTGCTTCCCGGAGGCAAACGGCATGATAGCCTCAAGGAGGCTGCCCGGTTGGAGGCTGGTATTGAGGACTTTCTGGTGGACGGAAATTTCAGCGCCTTTACCACCACCTTTGAAGACCTTGAGGGCATGAAACAGCTTCCAGGTTTTGCATGCCAGAGGCTTATGGAAAAGGGGTATGGGTTTGGCGCAGAGGGGGACTGGAAGACAGCGCTTCTGGTGCGTGCCATGAAGGTTATGGGTAAAGGGCTCTCGGGCGGCACCTCATTTATGGAGGATTACACTTATCACCTGGACCCTGCTAATCCAATGGTACTTGGAGCCCACATGCTTGAGGTCTGCCCATCCATATCAGGTTGTGAAAAGGTTAAGCTGGAGATACATCCGCTTGGTATCGGTGGCAAGGAAGACCCTGTAAGGCTGGTATTTAATGTGCCGGAAGGGGATTCTGTTAACGCATCACTCATTGACATGGGAAACCGCTTCAGGCTTTTGGTGAATGAGGTCTACACAGTAAACATCAAAGAGAGGCTTCCAAAGCTCCCTGTGGCGCGCGTTCTATGGAAGCCAAAACCAAATCTTGAAACAGCCTCCCATGCATGGATACTGGGCGGCGGCGCCCACCATACCGGGTACAGCAAACAGGTAACAACCGAGATGCTGACAGATTTCTGTGAAATGTGCGGCATAGAGATGGTGTTAATAGATGACAAAACAGATATCAGCTCTTTTAAAAAGGAGCTCAAGTGGAATGATCTCTATTACACCCTGAAGGCATTTTCAGGAGGGGTATAGCCTTTAATCCTGTTAAGAAAAAAATGCGAAGGGCAGTGATAGGCCTTCGCATTTTTTTATGGCTTTTAAGCCTTGAATTTGCAGCCAATATCATGCCCAGCGTAACTTTTGCTGGAATTTTAAATGGGCGGCCATTCGATCTGTTTACTTAATTGTTACCATTTGTCCTTTAGAATCTCTTCGCGCTTTTGTCTGTATTCCTCTTCAGTGATAAGGTGATCATTTTTTAGTGATTCGAGTTTTCTCAGTCTATCATCAAAATCAATAGCCTTTCCTTCATCCTTTATCTCTATCACATCGGTGGCCGATAGCGGGATCTTATTTTTATCCGGCCCTGAATATGAACCAAGGACAATAAGAGAATAGATGATGCCGCCTATACAAAAAAGCAGCCAAAGTGCCTTAAAAAATAGGGCAAAGGGTTCATCAGGAAGCACCTCTATTAAAAAAACCAAACCAAATATCAGCATCAAGACACAAAAAACAAGTGTAGCCACCGCTGACAAAGGCGATGTTTTTACTATTGCCTTTTTTTCACTCATTTTCCCACCAGTTATCTATATTTTCTGTTTTCTGGGGCACAGAAAATTTATTATCCCTGAAATTGACCATATAGCCCCCCTCAATCTTTAAGGTCTCTTCTCCTTTTGGTGTTATTTCTACCAGGCCATCCAGTACTGTAATTGTGCCGCTTCCGTCTTCTCTGTTTTCAACAGTAAATTTTGTGCCCCTTACAGCACAGACGGCTGTTATGCGGTAATGGTGTATTTTATTTGATTCATCAACATAGTAATATTCGCCATCTCCAGGATGTATCTCGCCCAAAACATTCAAAAGGCTGATATGAAGCTGTCTGTTAACCCGCTTTTTAATATCTTCATCATCAAGATATTCACCTATCGCCTTCAGATCGTCATGATAATTTTTGATGCCGTTTTTAATCTTATTATAATATTCTTCCGCCTTATCAACGGCCCCATATATCTTCCCTTTGGTTATCAATATCTCCTGTTTTTCAGGTGAATCCTCAGACATGATGATCTGCGTATTTGAAGCAAGCCTTGCTGCTCCCCTGCCATCAAGAAACTGCATATTTAGGGAGCCATTATCATGTGTTATAATTTTATCACCCTGCCCCACAATAACTGCCTGCTCTTCGCCGGGATAAACCCTGTTGCCATTACCGCCTACTATTTCTACCATGCCATTATGATCCGATACAAAACCCCTTATTTTTTGTCCATTGCCCGTATTATCGTTTATCATATTTTTTATAAGGAGGATGGCATTCTCTGCCCTGATCCTTTTCAGTCTCCATTGTCTCAATGCCTCTTTATTCTTTTCAAGGGCGCCTGTAGCCGTAATAACCGCCTCCCTTGCTGTGTTTTCAGCCTGCCTGGCATTATGATCATTCCTCTGGCTTGCAATATTAATGATTTTTTCTGCCCTGTTTATTGTATCGCTGTTTTTTTGTATCTCTTCTTCAAGCCTTGTTATCTTTTCAACAGCAGCATCAAGCTGTTCCTTTGCCCTTAAATAAAATCCTTGAAAAAATACAGTATTGTTTGCCTTGCTAGTTTCAGCATACCTGTTTCCAGCGGCCATTAAAAAGGCTGTTATCAAAAAAATAAAAAAACGGCATTTCATCTTTTTAACTCCCATAACAGGTTGTTTATTATCATTTTAGAATATGGGTTACCCTGCATTTGAGATATTTGCTCTCATCCAGAAATCTTTTCCCGGCATTTTTATCGGTTATAAACTGTCTCCAAAGGCCGGCGTAATATCCCCAGTCCCATTTGTTCCAGGTATAGGCATAATGTGTCTGAACAATCATAATACGATCCCCGTTGATCTTTATTTCACCAGCGACCCTTCTTATGGTATAAGCGGTGGATTTTTTAGATATTGCATCAATGAACTCTATAAACCTTTGTGTAAGGAGGTTATCTGCACCTTCGGCAATAAAAGAGGGATCAAGATCATTGTCATCTGGGCATTCATAGCACCAGGCATAGGCATATTCAAAAAATCTCCCCTTAAAATCAACATAAAGCCATTTCTGCCTGTTTACATACCTTTTTATGCCTCTGTCTGAGGCTTGAAGAATTTCAGGATTTTTTGCATAAATCCTTCCATCATCGGATAATTTAAACTCTGTTGCAACCATCCTTTCCGGTATAAATCCTATTGAAGGCTCTCTCTCAGGCTCTTCACCACTAAATAACCAGGAGTCAGGATCAAGCATCCTTTTTCTGGCATAATCAATCCTGTCTCTCATATAAGCGGCCTTGCCAAGGGCCTCCTGCGCCATTGCAATATCAGGGGCATTGGGAAAGAGCTTTACATACCTCTCAAGGTGTTTTTCTGCATTTTCATAATCCTCAATATCAAGGTAGCGAAAACCCAGGTTATAGTGCACCTCTGGCAAAAAGGGGGCATAATATTCAGCCTGTAAAAACTCATCAATTGCCTTTTGTATCTCTTCAGAAGACTTTGCCCTGCCTGCGATCTCAAGTCCTTGGTCAAAAAATTCCGATGCCTTTTCAAGATCTACACTTAAGGCTTTCACACCAAAACCGTTTTTTATATCATCTGCCTTTAGTGTAAACCCGAAATCCAGTTTTTTCCCATCCCTTATGACAGAAACAGAGTGATTGCCCCTTGTGATATTATTCATGATATCCAAAAATTCACTCACAGTTTTAACTGCTGTTCCATCAACACTCACTATCTGGTCATAGACACAAAGGCCAGCCCTTTCTGCGGGTGAATCCTTTATAATATTTCTGATGTAAACAGTGCCTTCATCTGCAAGGCTGATGTGAGCACAGGCAATTATCATTAAAAAAGATAACATATGAATTTTCATGATATCTCTCATGTTACATCCCTTTTAAAATCTTTGAAGAAACAGCTTTCAATTCCAACTCATAACCATCAACCTGTTTTGTGAGTTGATCTGAAATCTCCCTTTGCCTGTTGGCTTCGGTTTTGAGTCCCTCTGCCTCTTTCAGCAGATCATCCAGCTCATCTTCAGATTTAATCGATTCTGTTTTTTTGTTCTCTTTTTTTAATCTTTTGATCTCATCAATCTTCTTTTCATTCACTTTTACCCTGGCCTCTATCTGTTTTTGGGCCTGAATAACATCTCTGATCTTTGGAATAATTTCTGTGAGTTCATTGTTAATCTTCTCCAGCCTGTCATATGTAACCCTGATCTTTTCAAATTCAGGAGATGTCCTGAGAGAAGGAACAGGGATATCCAAATCAGGGCAATTAGAAGGTGGTTTGTCAAAACCCTTTTGAGCAGCTTCCCGCGCCTCTTCCATGCCTGTTACAAGGCCTGAAAAATTATCTTTGTATGATTCAGATCTCGCCGCATCTATTGCACTTAATGCAGAACAATATGCATTTTGAATCGATATCTTTATGGATTCTCTTTCATCCTTTTTTATAATCGGGTTAGCCTTTGTGGATTGTTTAGGCTCAAATAGACCTGAAGGATTGCTGTTTAAAAATCTTTCTCCTATAACCTTGTTCCTGAAATCATCTGATCTTGACTGATACCTTTCAAAACCCTCTTTAACCTCCATCTGACGCCTTTCAGATTCCTCTTCTTCCCTTAAAGCATCTGCCTCTTCCGATGTTGTAATATCTTCATCATCTTCGCCAACACACACACTCCTGTTCATGCATGCGGCATCGCCTCCCCCGCCGCACGATTGATACCTTGCATCCTCGCATTCCTGCCTTGTACTGTAATTTCCCAGATACGAATTTCTCCCCTGATGGCTGCATGCCTGAGAAACATGCTTTGAACACATCCATTCATAAAAATCCCTGGCATCTATCTGCCAGGCTGCATATAATGGGGGGTGAACTAACAAGATCAAAGCAAAGAATATTAAAAATATCAAAAACCTATTTAACATTCAAAAAATTCACCTCAGACATTAAATCATTTATTCTAATCTATCGAAATTTTACAGGAGGATTTTTAAATGTCAAGATTATGAACAGGCGTTCCTCTAATATATAATCAGGGTTCACCATGTAAATCTTTTATAAGTATTTTTCGTATCTTCTCATATGGATTATTTGTTACACGGCATATTGTGTCAAAGACCATTGTACTGCGGTTTTGCGTGTCATAGTTAGGCCAGTCAGGTAGCCCTTCTGTGTTCGGATTGCCTGTTCTGGCAAAGGCAATCCATGCGGAGCTCATAATATCAGCCATTTTTTGCGGCTCAGGTCCCTCCCCTACCATGCTTCTCATGGACTCTACATTGTTGAACACAAGCGGTACATCAAGGGCATGATGTGCGCGGAGTCTGCCATTATCTGCGCGGGTCTCCCATGCCATAAGATATACATAAACCGGGGCCTTTGCCTGTGCTGCCTTGCGCTCAGCCTGGAATACTGTAGCGATCCAGTAACCCTTGAGGGATTCAGCAACATTAATAAGGTCTGTTGGTGAATAATCAGGAAATGCCTCACGTATAGCAGGGATCAGTTCATTCGCCTTTGCGGGCAGTACTTCATGGACATGTGCCTCAAAATCCTCATTCGTGTATTTGCCATATTTGGGATTACCCGTGCGGAAGATGGACATCTCATCCTTGTTCGACCCAATCATAAGCGGGATATCTGCTGATATTGCCGGGGCATCTGGTATAAATGGTTTACGTTTAAGTGTAATACCATCTACACAGGGTATAAACCCCGTTGTTGGCACAGTAAGCTCACCCGGAGCGTTTGAACCAGATATTGATGCCATTGGCTGGGCATCAAATATTTTAAGGGCATCGATAGAGATGAGCGCATCTTTATCTCCTTTATTGATGCCGAGCTTTTTAAGGAGTTCCTGTCCCATATTAACCGCCTCTCTCTTTGAAGGGGCATCAAGACCTGACCCGCTCTGTATAATCGCCTTGTGAAAAAGCCCCTTTGCAGGCTCCATTGCCATAAGCATGGCAACCTTCCTGCCGCCCCCGCTCTCGCCAAATATTGTTACATTATCAGGGTCACCACCGAAATTTTTAATATTTGATTTTACCCACTCAAGGCTCAAGACAATATCAAGCATGCCTGCCTGGCCTGAAGAGGAGTACTCCGGCCCCCATTCATCACCTAGCTGTAAAAAGCCGAATACATTCAGCCGGTGATTAACCGTAACTACAACCACATCCCCTTTACGGGCAAGGTTCTTCCCGTCAGTGAACTGCTCGGCGCCTGATCCTGATGAAAAACCTCCGCCATGAAGCCATACCATTACAGGCCGTTTATTATTATCAGTCGCAGGTGTCCACACATTAAGAAACAGGCAGTCTTCATCCATTAAAGGCGCATCAGCAGCATCTGCGCCAAACCCTTTACCCTGTATTGCCCTGTTGCCAAATTTAAATGCATCTAAAGGCTCTTTCCAGGGTAATGGCCTTATTGACGGCCTGAACCTGAGTTTGCCAACAGGAGGAGCGCCATATCTTACCCCTTTGAAGACACTTATTCCATCCTCATACAGACCCCTTACTGGGCCGTTTTCTGTCATAACAGGCCGGGTGATTTGCCCTTTATCAGAAGGCCTTTGACCTTGTCCATATAATGAAAAGATGGCAGGCAATAAAAGTACAAAAATAAACAGGCATCTTTTTTCAGGTAATGTTCTCATATTATCCTCTTTTAATAATCCATTAATTTCTCAAGATGGTATTGATCAGCACTGTAATCACGCTTCTGTCTGATCCATACCTGCACGTATCCCTTTTATCCCCCCTGCCATTAAAAATCAATTACAGATCTCCTATTCAATGGATTAACTTGACATACTCATGCTTCCCTGAGAATATTGCCGCCTTAAAAAGAACTCAAGGCAATAATCAAATTAAGGAGGAGATGCCCCCAATGGCGGATCTAAAATCAAAATCAGAGTATGAGAAGTATGCGATAAGAAGGCCTGACATGACCCTTTTTCCAAAGGTTAAGGGCCGTGAACCCATAATGACCTACCTGAACAACACGCTTTTTCCGGGCGTGCCATATCATATAGATATGAGTTTTATCACCTCTAGACCTGAGCCGCACATATTTGAGCACGCCATCGATTTTGACCGGATCTATATATTCTGGGGCACGGATCATAAAAACCCGCAGGCGCTTGGCGCAACCATAGAGTGCTATATCGGGGGATACAGGACAGAATTCAGCAATACAACAAGCCTTTTTATCCCGAAAGGGGTGCGCCTCGGCCCTGTCAACTGGCTCAAGGTTAACCGCCCCCACATCATGATGGAGTTTATACTCGGGACTGGCGACAGCTCAGTTTTAATAAATAGCGGCATGTTTGACCCGAAAGATAGTCTGCCTAAAAAGAAGGATGAGATCAACTATGAGCAGTATGTAATAAGGAGCCCCCTGAGGGAGGCTGGCGACCCCAGACAGGCGCCTTACAGGATGTACCCCACCATGACATACATGAGTTCAAGACAGTGCAAGGCAAACAACAACTATATAGAATTCGGTTATATCTGGGATATAGTGGAACCGCCGCTTCCAAGGATGACCCACTACAATTTTGACGAGATCGTGCTCCATTTCGGGAGCGACCCTGACAACCCGACCTCACTCGGCGGACACATGAGATTTGATGTGGGCAGGGATAAACTTGAGTTTGACACCAACTACTGTATATGGCTTCCAAAGGGGCTGTCACATGGCCCGCTCATATGGTATGACATCAAAAAACCATTTATCGAGATGGCAATAATGCTTGATGCCGGCACAGTCGAAGAATATGCAAAGGATGCCAATTTTGAGTTTGATGTAAAATAGGCGTTAACAGGCATTAACTGCTGCCCTGGTATAGTTAACAAGAAAATAGTCAAGGGATTCATACTGTTTTGCTGTCAGCTCCCTGAACTGTATGCCACGCCTTCTGACAGTAACATCGGTCAGGTCCCTTGAATGGTTCAGCACAATATCAGAAACGGTTTTGCAGGGGATATCATCCAGAACAAATCTCCTGTCAGAGGTCATAATAGAATATTTTCCGTTTTCCACAATCTGGTTTTTTATGCTGTAATATTTGAATGCCATGCCTGACCTGCTTATATCTATCATACTGTGCTTCTTTTCAGGCCTTGAAGCAGAGACTACAAAGATATCCTCCTTCATGGCAAATCTGTCATGAACCCTTCTCTCCTTTTTCCTGGCATCCAGCACCTTTTTTATGGCCTTTGCAAGGGTGGTTGTCCTGACAGGTTTTGTCAGGATTTCTAATATTCCCCTGTTTTTAAGATTTTCCGGCTCAACCCTGTTATTGAATCCGGTGCAGATAATAACTGGCGTATCTGCCTTTAGTTCCTGTATCTTTGCGGCAAGCACATCGCCTGTCATCTTTGGCATGGTCATATCGGTTATCACTAGATCAAATGCGTCCGGATTACTCTCAAATACCTCAATAGCCCTGCTGCTTTCAGTGAATGCGCTCACCCTGTATCCCAACTGCTCCATCATGATCTTCATTGTGTCTGCGATCATGAATTCATCATCAACAAGCAGTATATTCTCCTTTCCGCCCTGGACAAATTCAGGATCATGCGCAGGCTCACTATCCAGTATAGCATCAATGACCGGAATATGGATGGTAAAAACAGTGCCTTTGCCAACACTGCTCTGCACCCTTATTGACCCTCCATGGTTTTTGATTATCCCGTGCACCACAGCTAGCCCCATGCCTGTGCCCTTTCCAGGCTCCTTTGTGGTAAAATAGGGGTCAAAAACCCTTTTAATTATCTCCTCTGGTATCCCTTGCCCTGTATCTGAAACGGTTATCTCTGCATAGCGGCCCTGCGGGAGGTCTCCCAAATCTGCGCATACATCAGAATCAAAATCCTTGATTTTGATGCTTACCTCTATCACCCCATCGGCCCCGTTCATTGCATGGGCCGCATTTGTGCACAGATTTACCATGACCTGGTTTAACTGGGTCTGATCACCCATTACAGCAACCTGTGAAACGGTAAAATCTCTTTTTATCTCAATATTTGATGGCAGGCTCGACCTCATAAGCCTTAATGACTCCTCTATGCTTGAAATCAGATCAACAGGCTTTTTAACGGCGTCAGTGACCCTTGAAAAGCTTAACAGCCTGCTCACCATCTCTTCAGCCCTTGCGCTTGCTGTGATAATATTGTTCAGGAACTGCCTGGCCTGGCTCTCTCTGGGGGTCATCCTGAGAGCGAGTTCTGTATTGCCTATTATTATCCCTAGGGTATTATTAAAGTCATGTGCCATCCCGCCTGCCAGCGTGCCTATGGCCTCCATTTTTTGTGACTGCCTCAGCTGAAGCTCAAGCTGATTTTTTTCAGACTGTATCAGCCTTTTTTCATCCTTTGATCTCTTGTGCCTCAATGCATTTTCAACCCGTATCATGATTTCATCTGCGTCAAAGGGCTTTCTTATATAGTCCGAGGCACCTTTTCTTATCGCCTTTATGGCAGAATCCATAGTTACGTCGCCGGTCATGATTATAAATATGGTGTCAAGATCAAGGTCAGTCACAGATTCCATGATCTGGAACCCGTTCATTACAGGCATCATAACATCAAGGATTGCAAGATCAAATTTTCTCTGATGCAGGAGTTCTACCGCTTCAAGGGCATCGTTAACTACTGTAATATCATACTCTCTTCTGCCCAATACAGCCTTTACACTGGCAGCCACCACCGTATCATCATCAACGATCAATATCTTTGCATTTGTATCCATAAAAACCCCTCTGGAATAATAATGTAACAGATAACCCTTTTTTACATCCGGAAAATCTTAATCTCTGACAGATACCCTTAAAAAATACCTAGTTTACAGGGATTGTTATCTTAAAGCATGCGCCCCTGTCGCTGTTATTATTAAATGTAATTGTCCCGCCCATCCTTTTTACAAGTTCATAGACTATCAGTAACCCAAGGCCGTCATGATCCGCCTTTGTTGTAGATTGTTTTTTAAATACACTTGCCTTCAGGCTGTCAGGTATTCCTGGCCCATCATCAGATATAGATATCTCTATGCTTTCTCTTTCCGCATCTGTACTGTCTGACCTTGAATCAAATCTCTTTGGCGCAGGTTTATATTGCGCAATGACTGTGATGTTACCGCCATCCGGCATCGCCTCTATGGCGTTGTTGACAAGGTTGATCAAGACCTGCCTGAAGGCATCCCTGTCCAGCATTATTTCAGGGATGTTGTCTCCGGTCTGGACTGTAATATTAACCTTAGGCCCGTTTACCCTGCTGTTTCTTATGAGCATGATTGTATCTGAAATGATATCCTTTATGCTCGATGTGGATTTCACCTTTGGTTCATCGGAGGAGGATGATGACTTGAACTCCTTTAATAGTTTAGATATACGATTGAGTTCATCATCAATTATCCTTATCTCATTGCTCTCAACATTTATATCATCAAGTTTCATGTTGAGCACCTTGAGAAAATTCTTTATGGCGCTCAGAGGATTATTGATTTCATGGATCAGCTTTCTTATCTGTACGGGATCTGAACTGTTTTTATTTATGGATGTGCCTGTTTCATTCTGAACATCATCTTCAATAAAGCCAAGGAAAAGTGATTCAACAACTTTTTTGATCCTGAGACCTGCCTCGCCCTTCAGGAAATTTGAGATATCAACACCGGCTGCAATAACACCTGAGACCTTGCCGTTTCTCATTACAGGGGCACAGTAAAGTCCCGCTGAATTCATGTAGTTGGATACCTGGAGATCAAAAAGATCCGGCGCTGTATTATCCACTCTGTCAAGAGAGTTGATCTCCATGCCCATGAGAAATGATGCGACTATGATACTCTCCTTTTCATCAAGAGAAATAACAAGGTCATTACTGAGAGAGGAATTATCAGGGGCTTTCAGGCTTATGCCGTAAAGGGATTTTGCATCTCTGTTTTGCCTGAAATAGAGAATTTCATCTATCCCTGTCAGGCAGTGGATCGCCTGCCCAATAAGCCTTAAACGATCATTTTTGTTTTCACTCTTCCGTATCCTCTCAGCCATGACGGCAAACAGGGAGTGAGTCTCTGTATCGCCTGTATTTATTATTTCTATTGCTCTATCCTGCGCCTGATAAAAGGGCTCTCCCCTATTAAATCCGGACTCTATGCCGAGCTTTATCAGCCTGCCCTGCGCCTTCAGATCGGCGACTGATATGAATTCATCTATCTGATTCGGTGAAAACCCGAATAGTTCCTTTCCGGCTTCAAGGCATCTAAGGCGCTCTTCACCATCTTTATTTCCGATCATACTGGCAAAATAGCATAGCTTTACCAGCCTGTTTGCCTGCCTTACCTTGTTGAGCGGGTGGTGATGGTAAAAAATCGCATCAGAAAGAAACGGAAACAAACCCCACCCTTCAACCATGCGGGCGCCGATATAACAGTGGTTAATGCCAAGTATATTTTCTTCAGACTGCACATGACTGTTGAAATCAACAGCGCCTGATGCAACTATCCTGTTGTAAATAACCGGAAATCTTGCTGCAAGAACAACCGCTCCAAGGTTGTGCAGAAGGGCCGCCACATGGGCGCTGAATTGAGATGGATAGCCTGTTTCAGATGCTAAAAGCAGGGCAAGGCTGGCAGCCCTGACCGCTGTATAAAAATTTTCATCTGTATAAGGATTAATGCCTGAATATTTTCTGATAATGCAGCTCTGCTCTATATACTCTTTTAAAAGAACAGCCACAATATCACTGCCAATTATGCCTATCAGATCATTGATGCCGGCAATGCCAGCACCCTTTTTTATGTATGATGAATGTGCAATATTGAGGAGATTGTAGGTAAGGGCAGGACTTACTGCGATAAATTCTTTGATCTCATCACGAAAGAGAGAGCCTGATATCTTTGCCCTGATAAGAGCCTCCAAGACAGGGGGTTCAAGGGGCAGGAAAGATCTATCAGCAGTAATGGACCCAATAGCGCCTTTTGTATCGCTTTTAAAGTCTTTCCTTCGATAATATATTGAGTTCCATTGAGTCATCCGGTGCTTCTTCATTCTATAACGAGTTAATCGATATATTTTTATGAACACAAAGTTCTTTTTCGAAAAATTGCATCCGATCATGCATGGAAACAGGGATCATATGTCGCCTGTCAGTTTTTTGTCTATATATCAACACACCTCTATTGTCAACAAAATATAGGGTCTTTTCCTAAATTTTATAACTATATGTAGTAGTTAGATAATACCATTTAAAAGAGTATGCCTTTTTATCACACTATAATTGCATTATCTTGACATTATTTTGATATAGAAAAATAATAAAAAATTCCCTTAACCGTGAGAGATAAGGGAATTTTTATTAAAATAAGCAAGAATCTGTCTGATATCTATTCGTATTTCAAGGTGGGGCCGGCTGAAAAATGCATAATAGGCCTTTTGACATCCCTGATAATGAGTGGCCCGTGTTCAATTCCCGCCGGTATGAATGAGGCAAAGCTTTCAGTGATATTATAGGTTTTGCCGTCTATGGTAAACTCTATCTCAGCGCCCAGGTCATAGATATTGTCATAGTTGTATCCGTAAAACCCGATCATCTCACCCCATGTATGTTTATGTGCCTCAACCTGCCTGATCCCTTTTTTAAATTCCTCACCAGGCATGATCCACATGGCCTCACTGTAGAAATCGGTTTCAGGAATAACATCCACATCAAGGTGTGCAACCCTTCTGAAAAGCCTGGGATCCATCTGGGGCCGGTATGACGGATATGTAATCCCGGGCTTATCTGCCATTATAAAATATTTAGCATGTTTCTTTTCGGACATTCTCTCTCCTTAAATGTTAATTAAAGCCTGAAAACAGTAATACTGCACATCTGACATTATGAATAACTCTGACCGGGGCCAACCGTATAATGAAATACAGGTGATTCAACAGCGCTTAACACCTTTAAAGGGCAATGGACCATGCCGGCAGGGATATAGACCATAAAGCTCTTATCCAGTATGAATTTTTCATCCTCCATCCAGAATTCTATTGTAACGCCCAGATAGGTTGGATCATCCGGGTTGCAGCCAAACATTGTGAGCACCTCTGAAAACTCATGCGCATGGGCAGCAACACCTGCGGCCTTTTCAAGCTCTTCCCTTGTAAGCGCCGGTTTTGGCCTCTGGTCTTTAAATGTGGATGGCCATATCCATGTGCTCTCCGCATAAAAGGCGCCTTTGATCACATCACTATCCATCCAGTTAATATGCTCAAGCTCAAGACGATAACCATCCTTATCGTATCCTCTGCCTATTACCTGATTTCCCTTGTAGTCAGGCATCTTTTCAATATGCTTCAGATCAGTGCTGATGTAGGGGCCATATTTTGAAGTTGTCATCCGGATCATCTCCTTCTGGAAATACCTGAAAGGTATCCCCTGTTGAATTTACCCTTCCGCATCATGCGAAAGGGTGCGATTATATTGATCAGGATATAGTGTGTCAAGCAATATTATATATTTTCTCTATACTTTTCAGTATGTTATAGCGAACTATAAAATGGGGAATGGTTCAGTTAGAAAAACTTCCTGCCCTCCATATTGTGGCGGGTCAGGAAGTTTTTAAAGGGTTAGCCCAGTATTGCCTTCAGGTCATTATCAGGGGTTGTGATAGGCATGATGTTGAAATTTTTCACCAGGACATCAAGGACATTCGGGGTAATAAAGGCCGGAAGTGAAGGCCCGAGTCTGATGTTCTTTATACCCAGGTAAAGCAGTGTCAGGAGGATAGCGCATGCCTTCTGTTCATACCATGAGAGGATCATGGAGAGCGGAAGTTCATTAACCCCGCAGTTAAAGGCCTTTGAAAGGGCAACTGCTATCTGTATGGCAGAATATGCATCATTGCACTGGCCTATATCAAGGAGCCTGGGTATGCCCCCTATATCGCCAAGCTTTTTATCAAAGAACCTGAATTTACCGCATGCAAGGGTGAGCACAACAGAGTCAGAGGGCACCTTCTCAACAAACTCGGTATAGTAATTTCTTCCTGGTTTAGCGCCATCACACCCGGCAACAAGGAAGAAATGTTTTATTGCCCCGCCTTTAACCGCATCGATCACCTTGTCTGCAACCCCCATAACCGTATTGCGTGCGAACCCGCACATGACAGCGCCTTTGTCTTCATCCTCTGTAAAACCAGGCATCTCAATGGCCTTTTTGACAACAGCGGAAAAATCGGAATTATTAACATGCTTTACTCCAGGCCATCCCACAAGCCCTGTTGTAAAGATATTATCGGCATAGCTCTCCTGCGGTTTCTGGATGCAGTTTGTTGTCATCAGGATCGCGCCCGGAAATGCGGCAAACTCCTTTGCCTGATTCTGCCATGCTGTTCCGTAATGGCCGTAAAAATGGCTGTATTTCTTGAGATTGGGGTATGCATGGCTTGGCAGCATTTCACCGTGGGTATAAACATAAATCCCCTTCCCTTCGCTCTGTTTAAGGAGAGTTTCCAGATCAATAAGATCATGGCCTGAAATGAGGATTGCCTTCCCCTTCTTATGTCCCAGGGGGACAGTGGTGGGGGCAGGATGACCGAATCTGGTTGTATGGCCCTTGTCAAGAAGCTCCATAGCCCTGAGGTTTATCTCGCCGCATTTAAGCGCTAGGCCCACCCAGTCATTTAGCGTAAGGTTTTTATTGAGCATTGAAGCAAGTCCTTCATGCACAAATGCATAAACCGCTTCATCCTCCTCTCCCAATAGATGCGCATGATCCGCATAGGCGCATAAACCCTTTATTCCAAAAAGTGCGGTATGCTTTAGAGAGAGTATATCCGGATTTATGGATGTGTCAGATTTCAGGCCGACAGTTTCACCCTTTGCCACAAGCTCAATCATGGAATCTGGAGGATTATAGGTTGCTGCCCCTTCCGTAAAGGAGATCTTGCCGCCCGAGGCTGCGATACGCTTTTTCAACTGCTCCCTCAGTTCTGCGCATCTTTTTATTAACTTAATAAATCTGGAGCTGTCAAAATCCACATTTGTCAGGGTGGAAAAAACCGCTTCACAGGTAAACACATTGACATCGCGGTCACTGATGTAAAGCTTTCTTCCCTCCACCGCATAAAGGGACAAACCTTTCAGCATATAGATCAAAAGATCCTGCAGCGCCGCAACATCAGGCTGCTTACCGCAGACCCCTATCTTTGTGCATCCCTCACCCTTTGCCGTCTGTTCACATTGATAACAAAACATAATAAATATCCTCCTTTAAAAGTTGATCAATATTTCTTATTTTTGTCTGATAATAACCATAAACAGGAACCGGGACATTGACCTATGTCAATTTATAATAAAAATTTTTTTATCGCCAGGTAAAGCCCTATTTTTTCGGAATAATTTTTAACAGCCTGCTATACGAACATGATGAACATATTTTTCTCTTGAAATATTCACCATTTTGTTATCTTCTTCATCTATGCAGGGTATGAAACAAGAGGATTATAACCAAGAGATGAGACAAAAAATAGGGATTGTTGAAGAGGAAAGGAAAATGGCTGAAGATCGGTTTATCCACCAGCGCAAGATGGAGGCGCTTTCAACCCTTGCAAACGGCCTGGCCCATGATTTCAACAATATCCTTTCAGGCATAGTGGGATACTCTGAAGTGGCGCTGAGTATGGTTGAAAAGGACAAGCCTGTAACCAATATCATTGAAAGGATACTTAAAGTATGTGAGAGCGCCAAGTCGCTTATAGAGCCCATCCTTGCATTCAGCAGACAGAACTGGCATGCAGGCGATGAAGAGCCCATGCGAATGGCGTCTGTTGTCAGGGAGGCCATTGAACTTTTAAAGGTCTCGCTCCCCGCAAATATCAAGATAATGGAAAAAATCGATTGTGATGAAGGCATTATTTTTTCGTCAAAGGCCATGATCCATAGGGTTGTCATGAACCTCTGCGAAAATTCCATCCATGCAATGAAAGACAAGGGTGGAACCCTTTCTATCGAGCTTAAAGAGACAGAGCTTGACCAGGCCTCTGCCGCAACTGACAATATCGCCCCGGGACATTATCTTATGCTTTCAGTCAGCGACACTGGCACAGGCATCCCTGAAGAAATCATAGACAGGATATTTGACCCCTATTTCACCACTAAAGGAGATGGCGAAGGCGCAGGGCTGGGGCTTTCGGTAGTGTACGGCGCAATAAAAAACTATAAAGGGGCTGTAAAGGTAAAGAGCACACCAGGCATTAAGACTACCTTTGAAATACTCCTGCCGCAGATCGAAATTAAAAATCTCAGTTAGTCATTATAAACAGCGGCTTCATTTCAAAGCTTTTATACTGGGGCCTGAGCCTTTTTGTGTCATAGTGTTTTTCAACATCAACAACCTTTTTTGAGCTCGTAACCACCTCAATGGGCATGTTGTCATACCTTCCGTTTTTAAGCACAACTATACGGCCGTGAATCTTATCCATTATAAGATCAAGGGCAAGATTACCGTATGCCATAGGAACAATCGAGTCGATTGCATCAGGATCACCGCCTCTCACAAGGTAACCCAGTTTCTGGTTTATTGTATCTACGGGTCGCCCGTTATTATATTTGGCAGATCGTTCCCTTAATTCTGACGAGACAAGATCGCCTATGCCGCCCAGCTTTTTATGGCCATATGCATCTGTGCGCGCCTCCTGGAAGACCATCTCGCCCCCCTCAAACATGGCGCCTTCAGATACAAGCACAACAGAATATCGGCTCGGATTGTGTTTACGGTCCTCAGAAAGGAGCTGGGTAAGCTGCTCCATATCAAATTTGTACTCAGGGATTACACAGCGGTTGGCTGCCCCTGCCATAGCTGGGAGCATTGCAGTAAAACCCGCATAACGTCCAAATACCTCCAGCACAAGAAACCTTTCATGCGACCCTGCTGATGTTCGCAGGCTGTTTGTTATTGATATGGTGCGGGTTACGCAGGTGCTGAAACCTATGCAGTAGTCTGTGCCAGGCACATCATTGTCCATTGTTTTTGGTATTGCGACTATCTTTACACCCTCCTGGTATAACCTCACACCGTAACTCAATGTATCATCGCCGCCTATTGGTATAAGGTAGTCAACCCCAAGAAAATCCAGGTTTTTAAGGACATCAGGGGTGAGATCATTGATATTTTGATTATATTTATCTTTAAGGTGAGCCGGCACGCTTTCTTTCTCCACATGGCTCGGCCTTGTTCTTGATGTGTGCAGGAATGTCCCGCCGGTCCTTCCCGCCTTGTTTACAATCTCTTCGGTCAGGATCTGATAGTGATCAGAATTATCGGCATCCTTGTCAGGGTTAATCTCTATTATACCCTGCCACCCGTGACGGATACCAATCACCTGATACCCCTCCCTGATTGCCCTGATTGTTATGGCCCTGATTGCAGGATTAAGCCCGGGCACATCCCCGCCGCCAGTAAGTATCGCAATAACGCCTTTTGTATTCGGGTTTTTTACCATTGTTCCCTCCTTTAAAAGCAAATATTGAGGAAAATACTACTGCCCCTGAAGGGTATCTTCTCGCCTTACAACTATATATTCCATGGTAAACTTGCCATTTGAACCGTTTTCAATTTTTATCTTGTCATCAATGGCAAGATTAACAAGCATCATACCGCTTTCCGTGATATTTTCAAGAGGAACCTTTTGAGTATACACAGTGGATATCTCGTTCAGCAGAAGGCTAGGGCCGCTTAAAATGGCAATCGCCGGTTTGAATGAGACACTGGATATCTGTATATCCCTTGGTTTTTTCCCTTTCCAGTCTGCCTGGATAGGGACGTTTTTTCTGGCGTATCTGTCAAGCACAATATTAATGGATGAAGGGGTTGTATTTCTTAAAAATACCCCGGGCGGGAGTAAAATATTATCACCTGTTATATTATAGAGGTTTTTGCCAATTTCGCCATCACTCAGATCAATGGTAACCTTTACATTCCCCGGGGTAAGGTTTTTTAAAAGTGTTGCAGAACCGTTCAGGTTGACTGAAACGGTTTTAACCGATGTCTCAAGCAGTATCATGTCCTGCCTGCTTCCCGTATACTCAACAGGCACCTCAAGGGTAATAATCGTATCAACACCCCTTGTAAAACTCAGCCAGATGCCTGTGATCAGCACGAGTGAAATGGCAGCGGCTGTCAAAAGTTTCATTTTCTCTTTTCTATAGCCTGTTCTCTTTTCATCTATTATGCCAAGGTGTTTTTTGATGCGGTTTGTAAGATCCTCCTCTGCATATACATTGAATATCTCCCCTGACTTTGCCATGACAACGTTCTTTCTCTCCTCGGATGATACTATAACCAGTGCATCTGTATTTTCGGAAAGACCGGCTGCCGCCCTATGACGCATGCCATAATAGGAAGGGAGATCCTTTCTGTGTGACAGGGGCAAAACAGCGCCTACCTGCGTAATCCTGTTACCCTGAATAATTGCGGCGCCATCATGAACAGGGTTATCATGCCAGAAAACGCTGAGTATCATCTCCTTTGAGATCAGGCCATCCCATTTGATGCCGCTGTGCACAGAGTCATTTATGTCCTCCTTGCCCGGTATGACCATAATTGCCCCTGTGCCCCTTTTTGCCATCTCGAATATGGCCTCGGAGATTATATTAACAGGGGTTTCCGCTTCATGGTGACGTGTTTCCCATAAGAGTGACCTGATATTTTTTGCCTGAAGAACAGTCCTTATCTCATTCCTGAAGATCACTATTATTATGATCGCGGCAACCGCTGTAAACCCCTGAACAGCCCAGCTTGTGACTATCAGCCCCACATAGAGGGCAATCCTCTGGAATATCCACAAAACGGCTATTCCCATGAGTACGCGAAGCACATTTGTGCCTTTAAACAGGACATAAAGCCTGAACAGTATGTAGCTCATAATCAGGATATCTAAAATATCCCGCCATCTGTATATAAATTCATGCGTCATATTGATCAGTCTGTTATACTGAACCTGATTTCAGTGAGGATATTATCTTCAGCATCAGTAATCTCCACCCGCCAGGGGCCTTTATCGCTTTCCCTCAAATCTATCCTGCTGTATGTTGCAAAACTCGGAGGTTTTATGGAAAGCGGATATTTCTTTTCCAATTTATCATTAAAATAATATTTGTGAAATATCTCTGACGCACCGTAAACAGGCTCAAAATAGGTAAAACAGAAGAGTCTTTCTATTCCTGCTGAAAATACCACACCCTCGTAAACCGGTTTGCTTTTTTCTATCTTCTCGCAGAGCACTGCCTGTTTGAGCACCGGAGGCATAACTTTTACTGTCTCATGCTTCTCTTCTGTAAAACAGGGTAAAGAAAAGAATATTGAGAGGGCCAGAACCGGGACGATTATGGCAGGCCTCACTATCCTGCAATTATTTCCAAACCAGACCGCCTTTTTCAGGAATGTATATCTTCCATCTCTTTCAGACATTATTTCACCATCATAACAGGACATGGCGCAAGGATTCCTACCCTGTAACTGATAGTTGCCCAGCCGTCACTGCTATCCATCTCATTCAGTTTATGGGAGCTCAGGATGATCAGGTCTATCCCCTTTGCGGATGCATATCTTACTATTTCCTGAACACGCTTTCCATAGATAATATCCGTGTGGATCTTGATATCATCGGTCTCGTATCTCCTTGCTATCTTTGCCATATTTTTTTCAGCGCGGAGGGCAATCTTGTCATAAAATTCCCTGAATTCATCCCCTTCATCGTCCTCGATTGTCTCAACAACATGCAGAAGGGTTATCTGGCATGGTTTTCCCTTGCCCATGCCGGTTGCAATTTCAATGGCCTTGAGGCTCTTTTCTGTAAGGTCGGTCGGCACAAGAATGTTCCTGAACATATTTTACTCTCTAATGGTTTAACCTAAAAAAGTTATATCATATATAGCCGCCCATAAACAATAATTTTTCCTTTGAAATCCTGTTATATAAGGTTTAAAAGATAAATAATGCCGCTATGAAAAGTAAGGGCCGGCCTATTAGATATCATTTTTATTACCTGACTCTCATTTAATATTATGGAGGAAAAATGGAATCCGCTCTGAAAATACTCTTTGTTTCATCCGAGGCAGTCCCCTATGCAAAAAGCGGCGGGCTTGCCGATGTTGCCGGATCTCTGCCCCAGGCGCTTATGGAGGCAGGCATGGATGTAAGGATTATAATACCCCTCTACCCTTCTATCAAAAAGGTTATGATTGATAAAATACCTGTAATTGACAAAATTGCTGTTCCACTCGGTGATTTACAGCTTGCAGCCAGTATATATATGTCCAGATCCAGAAAAAGGGTTCCGGCCCTTTTTGTACAAAGAGAAGACCTTTTTGCCAGGCCAGGCCTTTATGGCAGCAGCGCCGGCGACTATTATGACAACCTTGAGCGTTTTACCTTTTTCTGCCACGCCGTATTAATGGTTGCGCGGGAAATTGACTTCAGGCCTGATATAATTCACTGTCATGACTGGCAGACAGGCCTGATACCTGCCCTGCTTAAAGGCCCCTACAATGAGCAATTTTTCAAGGAGACATCAACGCTTTTTACCATACACAATATGGGTTATCAGGGGGTATTCCCTGGCAGCAAACTCAATGTAACAGGGCTTAGTGGAATAGATTTTTACCACCAGGAAGGGCTTGAATACTGGGGTAACATAAGCCTCCTGAAATCAGGCATAGTCTATGCCGATGCCTTAAATACCGTCAGCCCAACCTATTCGGAAGAGATCTGCATGAGGGAGTTTGGCCTGGGCATGGAGGGGATCATCAACAATAGAAAGGGGTCTCTTTCAGGAATACTGAACGGTGTGGATTATGAGATCTGGAACCCTGAAAAGGATACCCATATCCCGCACAACTACTCCATTAAAAATATCTCAGGCAAGGCCATATGCAAGAAGGAGCTCATTAAAGAGATGGGCCTTGACCCATCTTTTATTGAAAAACCGGTTTTGGGCATGGTGTCGCGCCTCGACAGACAGAAGGGGCTTGACCTGCTCCTGGATATTTTAGAGAGGTTGATGGAACTTGATACAGGCCTGGTGCTCCTTGGGTCAGGAGACCCTTACATTGAAAAGGCCCTTATAAGGGCGGCAAAAGGGCATCCCGGGAAGATAAGCATCGGCTCAGGTTTCAATGACCCCCTTGCTCACCGGATAATAGCGGGGAGCGATATCTTTCTTATACCATCAAGATATGAACCCTGCGGCCTTACACAGATGTACGCCCTCAAGTATGGCACAGTGCCTGTTGTGAGGGCAACCGGGGGGCTGAATGATACTGTCTCTCCATATGAAAATGGGGTTGGAAACGGCTTTAAATTCGCAGGCGCAAACCCGGAGGAATTTCTTTCATGCATCACACAGGCAATAGAATTCTATAAAAACAGGGCGGAATGGAAGAGGATTGTCACAAATGGGATGAAGGAGGACTTCTCATGGAAAAAATCGGGAGATAAATATATTGAGCTTTATAAAAAGCTTAAAGCACAGAAGATGATGTTTGCATAAAATCAGTCAGAAAGGAGCCTGCCCGGGATAATACCCTTTTCCCCGAACCTTTCATTTACCGAGTCTATTGCCCTGTTGAGTTTTTTGGACTTTTCTGTCTTCTCATCACCAGCAAATAATGACATCTGGCCTGTAATGCCTCCATCATCAAACCCTGATACTGAAACACCCAGCAGCCTTACAGGCCTTTTACCTGCCTCTGTTTTTTTGAGCAGGCCGCGTACAGTTGTATAAATAGCCATGCCATCATCAATAAAACCATCAAGAGTGAAAGACCTTGTTGCCGTGGTGAAATCATTGTATTTCACCTTGAGGTGCAGAACCCTTGCCCTAAGAGCCATATGCCTCATCCTTTCCGCTGTCTTCATGGAGAGTTCCAATAAATGCCGTTCAGCGGTCTCAATATCATTTATATCATTTAAAAAGGTCTCCTCATGGCCGACTGACTTTGCTTCATGCCCTGTTACAACCTCCCTCTCATCAATGCCTGATGCAAGGGCATGCATCCTTGCCCCATTTTTACCGAAAATCCTTTCAAGGGTCTTAACCGGAAACAGCCTCAGATCCCTGAATGTCTTTATATTATACCGTTCAAGCTTATCCTGTGTCACCTTTCCTGCACCCCACATCCTTGATACAGGCAAGGGGTCGAGAAATGCTGTCAGACCATCAGAGGTAACAACTGTGAGGCCATCGGGTTTATTGATGTCAGAGGCGATTTTAGCAACAAACTTTGACGGAGCAACACCGGCAGAGACTGTAAGCCCTGTTTCATCCAGCACAGTCTTTTTAATAAGTTTTGCCACCGCTAAGGGCTCGCCCAGAAGCCTTTCAGTGCCGGTTATATCCAGAAATGCCTCATCAATGGAAAGGGGTTCGACAAGGGGTGTAAAACGGTGAAATATGGCAAATATCCTGTCAGAGAGCTCTTTATACCGGGCCATCCTGACAGGCAAAAAAACGCCCTGTGGACATAGCCGCATGGCCTGGGCAATAGGCTGGGCAGAATGCACCCCGAATCTTCTTGCCTCATATGAGGCGGAAGAAACAACCCCCCTCTTGCTGTTTCCGCCCACAATAACAGGCCTTCCCCTGAGGGCAGGGTTATCCAGCATCTCCACTGAGGGATAAAATGCATCCATATCAAGATGGATTATTGTTTTTGGTTTTTTCTCCCCTTTGCCCATATTTCCTGTTAAGGGCATCCTTTTGCCCTCATCCTTTATATCCTGAAACCGTTTACATTGTACTCAAAAATTATTAAAAGACCATATTTCTGCGTACATATTACCCACAAGACAATCAGGGCAAATGAATCAAGACCAGTTATAAGGAGGCATTTTATCAAATTATTTCAAGCCCTTAATATGTACATAATATCAATGGCATACCCCTTGCTTTGTATAAAGTCAACTGACAACAACAATTTTATGGAGGTATAAAATGAATAGCATAAAAAAGATTACTGGGATGACATTGATTATTATTGCTATGGCCATACCCGCATTTGCATGGGGGCCTGGGTTTGGCATGGGTTACGGTTCAGGCCCATGTTTTGACTGTGGCAACTGCTGCAACCGTCTTACAGCAGAGGAGCAGGACAAGCTTGATGACCTTTACAATGCATTTGAGGATAAGACAAAAGAGGCAAGAAATGAGATCATAAAAAAACAGATTGATCTTAATGCTGTTTTAGAGAGTGATGAACCTGACCTGAAAAAGGCAAAGGCCATCCAGAAGGAGATAAATGATCTACAGGCAAAGATCAGCGACGCCCACCTTGAATTTATTATAGAGGCAAAAAAGATAAACCCTGATATGGGTTTTGGCAGAGGCGCAAGGATGGAGAGGGGCGCAAGGGGCGGAAGAGGAATGGGCAGGGGCATGTAAAAATACAAACAATCATCAGTTCCTTAAGATGCTCTCCGGAACTGCCAGCGGCCGGCTATCTGCCCCACCAGATACCGGCCGCTTTTCATATATTATTTTACTCGGTCAGCTCAATTAATGTTCTGGAACAGGGCGCCTTCCATTTCTCTTCATCAATCTTCGGGTTTTCCAGGTTGTTATCGCCATTCACGAATATAAGATCAAACTCAAAATCAGGGGTTCTGTAATTCTGCTTCTGAAAGACCTTGTAACCTGTTAGCATTTTCCCAGCTCGATTGATATTTTGAGGTGCTTCTCTATTTACAATAGTATTCCTTCTTTGGTTAATAATGAAAACTTATAATCATTAATAATTAATTGATGACGCCCATCAAGATATAATGGCTCTGTCAATTGAGTACCATCAACAAGTGTTCCGAGAGTACTTTCAAGATCATATATCCATACATCATCAACAAAATTTAAGATAACACAATGACGCCTGCTGACATTATTTTCTTTAAGTATTAACTGATTTTCCGGATTCCTTCCGATTGCAATAATGGGGTCGTCGAATTGATATTTTTCCCCATTTTTTTGTTCTAAAATAATTGTGTTAGGTTTATGTTTTTTTATTTCACCAAATCTATATTCCTGGAATAGAAGCTTGGATTTTAACTTTA
>CAYWRH010000002.1:0-99941 GCA_964460435.1 uncultured Desulfatiglans sp. | reverse complement strand
TCCCGGTCAAAAAATATGAATTTTTTGACCGGGATTTTTTTGGACCACTAAAAACTGTCATCACTTCTTCAGGAGAAGAACCTCAAATCATAGAGGAATCAGGGGCGTGTTAATGGTTGTGATAAAAAATCATTCCAGCGTTCAATTCATTTAAACCTTTTTCAGATTTGCAATATTTTCAGGATAAATCAGTATGGAGATATCAATATCCCAGCTAAACTCCGCAGCCCCATAAAGAATACAGGCCTGTCCAGCAATCAGGAGAGTTTTAATTTCCTATTTTGAAAATGTTGAAATGACTTTGGGTATCGGGCTCAGGGTAATATTCTCCGGGGAGCGTGAAGATGTCCGGCAATTGAAGTGATCGGGAAAAACGCTCTATCCTGACCAAAGAATCTCTGTTCAGTACCCAATTTCAGAAAACAAATATTATATATGGATAATAGTCTTTTGAGATACCCCATGGAAAAATCCAGGGGTATCTCAAAACAGCAAAAGCTCATCAATAATTCCGATTGATTTTACTTGGAATTTCATATATGTTTCAAAGGCAATAAAAAATCACAGGGAAATTGCAATTTAAAAGATGGTGAATAATTGCGGTTTCAAGGAATATTATATGAAATACTGGCGTGAACCATACGACACCAATATTATTGAAATTACTAAAGGAAAGGTGGTCATTATTGAAGGCCGGTGCAAGGGCTGCGGGTATTGCATTGAATTCTGCCCCCGGTCAATCCTGGCCTTTTCAAAGGGGTTTAATGAAAAGGGGTACCATCCCCCTATGGTTCAGAAACCGGATGAGTGTGTTAACTGCCATTATTGCGAGATAATCTGCCCTGAATTTGCCATTTTTTCAGAGGAAGCAAAGCATAACTAAACCTTTTTTATGAGAAGATATGAGACCAGCAGTTTTAACAGGTGAACATTATATAACAGGCGATGAGGCATGTGCAGAGGGTGCGCTCGCTGCAGGGTGCATGTTTTTTGGCGGGTATCCAATTACCCCTGCAACGGAGATCGCCGAGCACATGTCTGAATGCCTGCCTGAGATAGGTGGCACCTTTATCCAGATGGAGGATGAGATAGCCGCCATGGCATCCATATTAGGCGCATCATGGGCAGGTGTTAAAAGCATGACCTCCACCTCTGGGCCAGGTTTCAGCCTTATGATGGAAAACATAGGTCTGGCAGTATGCACAGAAACCCCCTGTGTTGTTGTTAATGTGCAGCGTGCAGGCCCCTCTACCGGTCTTCCAACTATGGGCGCCCAGGGTGATATGATGCAGGCACGCTGGGGCTCGCACGGCCATTATGAATTAATTGCCCTTGCGCCATCTTCAGCCCAGGAGATATTCAACCAGACCATTACAGCATTTAACCTGAGCGAAAAATACCGCACCCCTGTGCTTATCATGACCGACGAGGTAATAGGGCACATGAGTGAAAAGGTGGTAATCCCCGAGGCAAAAGAGATAAAAACCATATCGAGGGAAAAACCAAAAGGGCGAAAGGACAGGTTCAGACTTTATCAGCCAGGAGAAAATGGTGTTGCACCCATGCCAAAAGCCGGTGAAGGCTACAAGATACATGTTACAGGCCTTACCCATGACGAAAGGGGTTACCCTGTGATGACAGTTGAGGCACAGGCCCAGATGGTGGAGCGCATTGTAAAAAAAATACGTGACAACCGGGATGACATTATCATGACAGAGTCATATATGCTTGATGATGCCGAGATCATCCTTGTGTCATATGGCATATCAGCAAGGACAAGTCTCGCTGCAATGCATCAGGCCAGGGCCATTGGTCTGAAGGTCGGGCTTTTAAAGCTCCTCACCATATGGCCATTTGCCGAGGAAAGGATAAGGGAACTCGCTGAAAAGGCAAGGGCATTTATTACTGTCGAGATCAACTACGGCCAGATACACCTTGAGGTCATGCGAAGTGCTGCGGGCATGGCTGCTTGTCATCTGGTAGGCCATGCAGGGGGAACTGTAATAACCCCTGAGCAGGTACTAGCCAAGGTAAAGGAGGTCTACTGATGGTCTCAAACATACAGGCATCAACCCTTGAACCAATTCACCCCCTTGACCACCTTATAAGGACAGACAGGATACCTCATATATGGTGCACGGGGTGCGGCATAGGCACGGTCTTTTCCTCCTGTCTTAAGGCAATGATCTCAAGCGGAATTGACCTGGAAAAGACCTGCATGGTTTCCGGTATCGGCTGTACAGGCAGGGGCGCTGGGTATCTGAATCTTGATTCATTCCATACCACCCATGGAAGGGCCATCCCCTTTGCGACCGGGCTCAAGCTCGGGAACCCGGAACTAAACGTAATCGTTTTCAGCGGGGACGGCGACCTGTTTGCCATTGGCGGGAATCATTTTATTCATGGGGCGCGCAGAAATGTCGATATGACAGTCATCTGCGTTAATAACCTTATCTATGGCATGACCGGGGGTCAGGTTGCAGCAACAACGCCTGTTAATGCAAAGACAACCACCACCCCTGTGGGTAACCCTGATGCCCCATTTAATCTGCCACTGCTTGCATGGGCCTCAGGCGCTAACTATGTTGCCCGCTGGACAATGCTCCATATACGCGAACTTACCGCCTGCATAGAAAAGGCCCTTACCCGGAGCGGATTCTCATTTATCGAGGTGCTTGCCCCGTGCCCGACAAATTACGGCAGAAAGAACAGGGAGAAATCCCTGGAAACACTCAAACTCTATCGCGACAAGACAATAATAAGGAATAATGTAGACCCTTCAGAGCTGGATGTTGACTTTGAGAAGGGGATCATTCTAGGAGAATTTGTAAGCAGGGAGCGCCCAACCTGCATTGAAAATTATGACAGGACATGCAGGTTACCTAACTCAGGAAGATAGTAATGCAGAAAAAGATAATCATCACAGGTTTTGGCGGGCAGGGGGTTATCCTGGCTGGCCGTATTGTGGGCAAGGCAGCCGCAATTTTTGATAAGCTTGAGAGTTCTCTGGTTCAGTCATACGGCCCTGAATCAAGGGGGGGCGCATGCAGCGTACAGGTGACCATAGCTGATCAGGAGATATATTACCCCTATATAAATGTCCCTGATATCCTGGTCTGCATGTCCCAGGCAGGATATGACAAATACAGAGATATAATTTCTGAAAATACAATAATTATAATCGACCAGGATCTTATAAAGCTTAATAAACCTGTTGATTGCTATGCTGTTCCCGCAACAAGGCTCGCAGAAGAGATGGGCCTTAAAATGATGGCCAATATCATTATGGTAGGCTTTCTTGTTGGCATTACGAATGCTGTTTCGCTTGAATCTGCAAAAAAAACGGTCTCTGAATCAGTGCCCCAGAAGACAGTGGATATAAATATTAAGGCATTTGACAGGGGGTACGAGTTTGCACTGGCCACCATGAAAAGCCGCTGGAAAAAGTCAAGCGGCGACACGGGAGTCGTACAATGAAGAGCCCTAAAAACCGACTGCATAATGTTATGATACTTGGCGCAACCCCTGCCGGAATAGCCGCTGCAAACAAACTCGGGGAGCTTGGGATTCCTGTCACCATTGTTGATACAGATACAGACCTGGATGATAAGCTTTCACAGGAGTGTTATCAACTCGATTCGGGTGTGACATATAATTATGCAAACAGGCCTGGCCTTGTCAGGATACTGAGAAATTCAAGCATACGCTGCATTCTTCCAGCCACGGTAAGCAAGATAAGGCACAGTCAGCAGGGGTTCAGTGTCAGCCTTGAAAAACATCAAACCTTTATTGACCCGGAAAGATGCACCCTCTGCGGAAAGTGCGTTGATATCTGCCCGGTTATATCAGATACAGGCGCAAAACCTGCCCGCATGAACAGCCGTTTGAGTCTCCCCGGACGGGCCGTGATAGAAAAGAATAAGGCCCCCCTGTGCCAGACAAACTGTCCCCTTGGTGTGAATGCGCAGGGGTATATTGCCCTTGCAAAGGCAGGAAAATACAGGGAGGCGCTTGATCTTATAAGGAGGGACAATGTGCTCCCTGCCATATGTGGAAGGATCTGCACACATCCGTGTGAGGATTCATGCCGTAGAACCGAGGTGGATGATGCCATAGCCATACGTGAGATAAAAAGATATGTTGCTGATACGGCTTTTGATGAGAATGAAAGACTCCCTGATCCGCCCCCTCCTTTAAGAAAGGAGCACATAGCCATTATTGGCTCAGGGCCTGCAGGGCTTGCTGCTGCTGCTGATCTTGTGCGAAAGGGCTTTTCAGTTACTGTTTTTGAAAAGGAAAAAGAGGCAGGAGGCCTTTTACGATACGGGATCGGCCCCCACAGGCTGCCGCGAAAAATAGTTGACAGGGAACTGTCAGTATTAAAATCGGAAGGGGTAAATATAGTTGCTGACCGTCATGTAAATATCCCGAGAGACATTGAAAGCCTGAAAAAAAAATATAATGCAGTGCTCATTACAACAGGTTCATGGTCAGACCGGAAACTGGGCGTGCCCGGCGAAGGTCTCAAGGGTGTATATGGATGTCTCTCTTTTCTTAATAAATACTATAGAAATGAGCATCCCTCCCTTGCAAAAAATATAGCCATAATAGGCGATGGCAATTCAGCCTTTGATATGGCCCGTGTTATCAGACGTACAGGCGCAGATGTTACCATACTCTCATGGTTTGCTATTGACAAGATTCCGGCAGATCCCCAAGAAATAAAAGGGGCAATAGATGAGGGGATACATATCAGAGAGAGATGCCAGGTGGTGGAGTTCCTTGGTGCCGACGGCAATCTTCAGGCTCTCCGCATTAAGCCCACTCAGCCGGGGCCAGTTGATGCCAATGGCGTTGCATGGCCAAGGATTATCCCCGATAGCCCCTCTATTGAGATCTCATTTGACCAGGTATTTGTGGCCATTGGTCAGGATGGCGCATACCATGATATAAAGTCCGGAAAGGGCATTTGTGTTAGCGCAAAGGGGTATATAGAGACTGATAATAGCGGCTGTACAAACCTTAAGGGTGTCTATGCTGCCGGTGATGCTGTTACAGGCGCCAGCTCTGTTGTAAATGCAATGGCCAGTGGAAGGGTTGCCGCAGCAAAAATAATGAATGATCTTGCAGGCATAACCTCTGATTTTTATAACAGGCCCGCAAGGGTTGATTCCAGGGAGTATACCCCTTTAACAGATAATATTAAAAAGCAGCCAAGGGCAGATATAAAGGAGGTTGAGCCATCACTGCGAAAAGATGGTTTTACCGAGGTTTCTCCTGGTCTCAGCAAAGAGCAGATTATATACGAGGCGGCACGGTGCCTTCAGTGCGGCAATTGTTCCCAGTGCCTTGAGTGTATTAAGGCATGCGGAGTGAATAATGCAATAATACATAATGAAGCTGCCCAGACACTGAATGAGATCGCAGGGGTTCTTATAGTCGCTGACCCTTTAATGGCAAGGGAGATAAAGGGAGAGGATGTAATCAGGGCCTATGGACCCAGCTCTGCAAGGACGGATGTGTACGCCATGATACAGAGGGGTTTTGCCGCTGCTTCAAAGGCAATGCTGCTTTTAAAAGAGTCATCTAAAAGGCAGAAAGGACATGGAATATCCTATGTCCCCCTTGATACAATTCTGACAGATGAAATAAGGATTGGCGTTTTTGCCTGCCGGTGCAATGATTCATTCGGCTGGTCAGAAGAGATGACCAAATATCTTGAAAAGCTTTGCTCCAGACCGGAGATTGCTCATACAGAGGTTCTGACCTCTCTATGCATACCCGAAGGGGTTACCCGCATACTTGATATTGTAAGGGAAAAGGCCATCACAAGGGTGGTTCTGGCATCTTGTGTCTGCTGCCCTCTTGACTATGTTTGCAGCGCCTGCACAGATCAGAGGAGCAGGCTCAAGGATGCGCTGTTTAACGGTACCCGCATCAGCAGGTCAATGGTTCAGACATGTAACCTGAGGGGCGAGGTCCTGCGTCTCATGAAGAGGGATGAATCCCTTGCGATTGAATCCTTTAAAGGGCTTATTGACCGGAGCATAGGAAGGGCCTCAAAGCTCCTGCCATTTCCTGCGCCTGTGAGGACATTCAACTTCACCACTGCCGTTATCGGAGAGACCGGGGCGGCCATTACAAGCGCTGAGACACTTGCCCAACTGGGGTATGAGGTATATATGTTTGGCACTGAAAAGAATCCCCTGACAGGTTCCATACGCCATCCCAATATCCACAGCTTTACAGGTTCAGAGGTCTCCTCCATCACCGGAACCCTGGGTGACTTTCAGATTAATGTAAAAACCGGCACTGCTGTCAGGACATTTACCGTGGGCAGTGTGATCCTGGGCGAAAAATCAGGAAACATTTCCCTGTACCATCCTAATGGCGGCCTCCCCGGAAAGGCAGTTCAGGTAAAGATGCAGAAGAAAAATGAAAGGGATATCCCATTTTTGAATCCGGGCGCTACCTCCATTTCAGGGCTTTTTTTAGCAGATCCTCCCCTGATCCAGATATCAAAAAATACTCAGGGTCTTGCTGCCGCAACCCTTGCGGCAGCAGCCATACCCAGGGGGCCAAGGCAGTACAGGGGATTTCTTGTTACTATTAACGGCAGCCTGTGCCGTGGTTGCGGACGCTGCCTGCATGTGTGCCCCTATCAGGCGATATCCCTTAAGCCTGGTAATACAGGGGCATATGTTGCTGTGGTAGATTCAATGCTCTGCAAGGGATGCGGTAACTGCATTTCGGTGTGCCCGTCAAATGCGGCAGACAGCCCTTTCAGAGATCAGGCATACCTTGAACAGACACTTGAAGAGCTTCTTCTTGGTTACAGGCTTGGAGAAAATTAATAATGGATGAATATAAAATAATATTATTTTGCTGTAACTGGTGCCCCCATGCCGCCTATTTGAATCTTCAGGACAGGCGCGCTGATATCCCCGATGAGATCAGGATGGTACGCATTCCATGCAGCGGGCGCATAACAAAGGCACTGCTTTTCAAGGCATTTGAGATGGGAGCAGATGGCGTTATACTTTTAGGGTGCGCTTCAGGTTCGTGCAGGTATGGGAGCGGAACTTCATCGGCCCTGAAAAATGCGAATGAGACAAGAGAGATACTTGCCATGCTCGGACTTGGTGAAAGAAGGCTCAGGCTTGAAAATTTTCTGCCTGACCAGTCTGACGAGCTTCTTGCCTTTTTAAAGGGCTTTACAGAAGGGATAAAGGAACTGGGAAAAAGCCCCATTCAGGCCGACACAAGACTGTGGGAAGAGTTTGAGAAACCTCTAACTCCCTATGAAATTCTGGCTGCCCATGATGTATACTCATGCCAGGACTGCGGTAAATGCACATCTGCATGTCCGCTTGCCCTTGCGGGCAGGCCATTTTCACCCAGGGCTATTGCAAATGACATTATAGGAGGCAGGGCAGATACAAAGGAGGTAAGAGATTCTGTAAATGCATGCCTTACCTGCGGGGTGTGCTATGAACGGTGTCCTTCAGCGGTAAATTTTCCTGAATTTATCAAGGACATGATGGCCTATTACAAAAGAGAGAACATGGCAAAGGAACCGGCGCATGGCGGCTTTTTCCAGAGCATGATGCGTGCAATGACCTCCCGTGGGCTCAAACCTGAGAGATATAAAATGCTCTCTGATAAAGTAAGAATAAAAAAGGGAAGCCCTGTCATGTTTTTTGGGGGGTGCGCCCCATATTTTGATATCTTTTTCAGGGAATATCTGAAGGTTCAAACAGAAAATATCCTTGAGGACAGTATCCGTCTCCTGAATTTTTTTGATATTGAACCTGATGTGATGGAGGGGGAGAGGTGCTGCGGTCATGATCTGTTATGGTCGGGCGACAGGGAGAATTTTATAAAACTTGCAAGGCTCAATCTTGAGGCAATAAAAGAGAGCGGCGCACAGGAACTTATCACCGCATGTCCGGAATGTTATCACTCCCTTTCAAATGACTACAGGCAATTCGGTATTGAACTCCCTGTAAAGGTTACCCACATACATGAGTTTCTTGAGAGGGAGATAGAAAAGGGCGCTGTAGGTTTTAGATCCCTGGGAAAAAAGATCACATACCAGGATGCATGCCGTCAGAGCCGATTTAACAACCTTGCTGAATTGCCCCGGAAACTGATGGAGAAATTTGCGGACGGCAATATAGATGAAGCAACCTCTAAATATATATCAACATGCTGCGGGAACAGCTCATGGACCGGCTGTGACGGATTCAGCAAGGCGATGCAGGTGGAGAGACTTAAGCAGGCAAAGGCTAACGGGAATGAGCTCATGATTACAGCCTGTCCCAAGTGTCAGATACATCTGCGCTGTGCAATGGAGGATGCCGTAAGGGGCGATAATCTTAAGATGGATATGATGGATATTACAAGCGCCATAGCAAAGACAATTTATTGGGTATAATTTATAACAGGAAACAGATATGAGTTCATTAAAGAAAAGTCTGGCAGATGGATCTTCCTCTGGAGGTGCCCCCGAAGAGGTAAAAACAGGGGTGTATGTCTGCCACTGCGGGCTTAATATTGCACAGAGTGTTGACTGTGACGGGGTTGCTGCCAGGGCCTCACACTTGCCGGGCGTATGCGTGTCAAAGGGGATCAGCTACGCATGCAGTGAGCAGGGACAGCGCGAGATTCGTAAAGATATAGCTGACAACGGGCTTAACAGGATTGTTGTAGCATCATGTTCACCGAGGCTTCACGAAGCAACCTTTAGGCAGATGCTCAAGGATGCCGGGCTTAACCCCTATCTTCTTGAGATGGCAAACCTGCGTGAACAGTGCTCCTGGGTTCATATGCATGAAAAGGATGCGGCAACAGAGAAGGCGTATGATCTTGTTAAAATGGCTGTCTCAAGGGTTGCTCAGAATGAAGAGCTGACAGAGGAGAGACTGCCAATGGCACGGCGCGCTATGGTAATCGGGGGAGGCGTTGCAGGCATTCAGGCAGCGCTTGACCTTGCAGACAACGGGATCGAGGTAGTTCTTGTAGAAAAGCAGCCTTCAATAGGGGGTGTAATGGCCCAGCTTGACAAGACATTCCCGACAATGGATTGCTCCATTTGAATACTTGGCCCTAAAATGACAGATGCCGGTCGGCATCCTAAAATAAGGATACACACCCTGAGTGAGGTTACTGAGGTTAAGGGTTATGTTGGAAATTTTGATGTAAAGATAATAAAAAAGGCCAGATATGTGAATGAGAAGGAGTGCACCGCATGCGGTGACTGCTCAAAGGTATGTCCGGTTGTAAGACCCGATGAGTTCAATATGGGGCTATCATCAAGAAAGGCCATATATTCCCCCTTCCCGCAGGCAGTGCCTTCAGCATATGTGCTTAACCCCAATGAGTGCCTGGGCAATAACCCAACTGTCTGCAACAAGTGTTATGAGGCATGCAAGAAAAAATGTATTGATTTCCATATGTCTGATGAAACAATTACAGAGCATGTGGGCGCAATAATTGTCGCTACAGGGCTTGAACCCCATGATCCGAGGGTGCTTGATGAATACGGCTATACCAGGTTTGAAAATGTGCTTACCAGCCTGGAATTTGAGAGGCTTGTAAACGCCGGGGGGCCGACTCAGGGCAGGCTTTTAAGACCTTCTGACCGTAAAAAGCCGGAATCCATTGGATTTATCCAGTGTGTGGGCTCACGTTCAAAAAGAAGGGGGAAGACATACTGCTCAAACATCTGCTGTATGAATACCATAAAAAGCACCCTTGTGCTGAAGGAACATGATCCTGACATGGATATCAAGGTCTTTTATATAGATATCCGGGCCTTTGGAAAGGGTTTTGAAGACCTCTATTCCAGGAGCAAACGGGCTGGAACAAAGTATGTAAGGGGTTTACCCGGAAGCGTGGAGGAATTGCCTGATGGCGGTGTAAGGGTTGCTGTTGAAAATACTGCCACCGGTACGCTTGAATATCATGAGCTTGACATGCTGGTGCTGGCTGTGGGGATTGAGCCTGCGGCCACAACACAGAAGATCCAGGAGATGCTCGGGCTTCAGCTGACCTCAGATGGTTTTTTTCTTGAAGCCCATCCGAAGCTCCAGCCGGTTGATGCTGCAACAAGGGGCGTATTTTATGCAGGGTGCGCTGAAGGCGCAAAGGATATAAAGGAGAGTGTTACCCAGGCATCTGCTGCAGCAGCGCGTGCCCTGAGGCTTATGCAGAAGGGTGAGATCATGGCAGAGGCAATAACCGCTGAGGTTGACCCTGATAAGTGCAAGATATGCGGCATTTGCGCAGAGGTCTGTCCCTATAATGCCATTGTGGTTGATAAAAAGAAAAGGCTCCCTGCCCATGTGGCAACCGCCGCATGCAGTGGCTGCGGGACATGTGCGGCAGAGTGCCCCTTTGGCGCTATTACCATGCACCATTTTACAGATGAACAGATTACAGGCCAGATAGACGCCATGCTGGAAGAGAAGCCCGAGGAGAAGATTCTTGCCTTTGCATGCAACTGGTGTTCATATGCGGGAGCGGATTATGCGGGTGTCTCACGGCTACAGTATCCGCCAAACGCAAGGCTAATACGCACCATGTGTTCCGGCAGGGTTAATGATGCATTCATATGGCATGCCTTTAAAAAGGGCGCCCCTGTAATACTTGTGAGCGGATGCCACATTGGTGACTGCCACTACATAGATGCCAACCACTGGACTGAAAAACGCATTGAAAAGGTTCGGAAAAAGATGGAAAAGGAGGGCATAAGACCTGAACGGCTCCAGCTTGAATGGATAAGCGCTGCAGAGGGCATGAGGTTTGCGGGGGTCATGAAAAGGATGGAAGAGTTAAGAAGAGGTGTTACAAGGCAGGAGATAGCAGAAACAATAGCAAAACTTGAAAAATAGTGATAATCTTGCCCCCGAAGATATCAAATTAAAAAAATGCGGGAAGATATACACAAGACTAAGGACTAAGGAGATTTGACTGGTGGAAAAAAGGCTTTCCGGACTGCTTGTAAACAGTTATGGCTTTGCAAGCCTCACCTTCACACTGATGATAAGCCTGGCTACTCAGTATTATGCTATCTTCCTGACAGATGTCGCCATGATAAGCGCCGGCCATGTTGCGCTTATAATGTTAATAACTCATACTGTTGATGCCTTTTCCATTCCGATAACCGGGAGCATTATACAAAAGAGCCGGTTCCGCTGGGGGCAGTTCAGGACATGGCTTTTATTTCCTCCTCTCTTCACATGTATCTTTTTTACCCTTACATTTACCAACCTGCCTTTAAGCTATGGCTATAAGGTAGTCTACCTGAGCCTTGTATATATGATAGCCCATATCAGCCTCAACTTTGCCTATAATGCCCATCTGGGTTTGATATCTGTATTGGCAAAAGGCGGAGAGGAGAGATTGCGCCTCTCAACCAGGAATTTCCAGTTTAGAATGGGAAGCCAGATTCTATACGCATATATTGTGCTGGGTATTCTTTACAGACTAAGCGCAACCAGCACCACATGGGGGTACTTCTATACGGTTGGGATTCTTGCTGTTATACAGGTCTTCGGATACTGGTTCCTGTTTTTTCAAATAAGGGATTATGATAAATATGATCCCTGTAATAATCTGAAAGAATCAAACCGATGGACCATTATTGAGATGGCAAGACAACTTATTGGAAACAGGCCTCTTCTTACTATCATTTCTGCAGATATTGCCCTAAACCTGGGAGTCTACAGCCTGGGGGCAATGGCTGCATATTATTTCAAATATGCAGCTCAAAATGAGCAGCTCATGAAACCATATAATCTAATATTGGCTTTAGCAGTGTTTGCCAGCACATTCATTTCTCCTGCAATTGTAAATATCCTTGGCAAAAAAAAGACATACCTCTTTGCCGGGCTGTGCGGGGTGATCGGCTATATTGTCCTGAGGATATTTGGCCTTTATCATCCTTACGCCTTTATTGTCATAATTGCTATATCTGTGCTTGGAGCGGGGACAGTCTACCCCATACGTCAGGCAATGTATATGGATGCAGCAGAGTATGGCTATTACAAGACAGGGAAGGATGCAAGCGCCTTTGTAATGTCTATGCTGACCCTGCCATCCAAAGTGGCAACAGCCATTGCAGGAACAATGGCTACAGCAGGGCTTGAATTAATAGGGTATGTGCCCAATGTGGTGCCGGATGAACAATTTTTACAGGGGCTGATGAATATAATCTGTTATATCCCGGCTGGAGCAGGGTTTGTGGCATTCATTATAATGCTCTTTTTTTATACGCTTACTGATAAGAGGCTTGCCCTGATCATGGATACAAATGCAAAAAAGAGGGCAGAACGCTGAGATAGTTAACCTCTATACCTTTCTTTCCTTTGCAAAAATGTAGTTGGCTTTTATTTTTGAAGCTGCAGGTAATCTGCCATTTATGGCCGATTCATAGATCGCCTCTGCAAGATTTTTGCTGGTAACATTCCTCAGGCCTGCATAGGATGTTGTGAGGCGCGGGTTAATCTCAATCACCTTATATCCATCATTACTCTTTATTAGATCAACCCCAAAGTACCCCCGGAGGCCAGGGATGGCCTCAACTATTTTTTGAGTGATATGATGCAGCGCATCTCCTTTATCAGGAGGCGGCATTATCTCTCCACCAGAGTACCTGAATGGCATCCCTTCGGTGATATGCTGACGATTCAAACTCAGGATGATAAAATCCTTTCCGGTTGAGAGGATCGAGATGCTGAGATGTTCTCCTTTTATATATTCCTGCAAAAGAGCCCTGTCTCTGTATATTGGATTATCTTCAAGCAGGGTGCGGAGCATTCCGGCATCTTTTACAAGACTAACACCTTCACACCCAACACCGTCAATGGGCTTAATGACAAGAGGAAATTTGATATCTATTGCAATTTCAGGAGTAGAGAGGGGTTTAAAACCTGTATCTATAATGGTTGTCTCAGGGAGGGGCAGCCCTGCTTTGGCGAGAATTTTATAACATGTCCACTTGTCTCCTGTGGCACGGATTGCCCCGACGTCACAGCCTAATGGCGCCGCACTGTTTTCTTTCATCAGTACATTCAGATCTGCGAGGATACCTTTGCTTTCAGGTGCAATAATAAGGGCAAAATCGCATTCCCCTGCAACGCTTACAAGGGTTTTGTCATAATCAGCAGGGTCAATAACCGTTATGCTGTCCGCCATTATAGATGCCCCGTTCACTCTCTTGTCAATGGTTGTGTATACCTTAAGCTTACCCCATCTTATAAAATCATCCAGAAGAGATGAAAGCATGAGGAACCCTTCGGATGCAAGCCCCTCAGGAAGCAGGGCCTCTTTGTATCCTCCGCCAGTGATATATTCGTGAATCAGGATATTTTTTGTTGAGTTAACCATTGCATTAAATCACCTTTTTACCCAGTATGATAAAGGCTTTTTCCTTAATAGCGGCACATGCTAATCTGTGCGGCATCTGCTTTTTCTCAATAGGCTTGCATTGAAAAGCCATGCTATCGAACAGGTCTACCAGTCTTGGAATTACCTTAATTACGCCACCACTATCTTTTCCGGTTTGCTTCTTAGAAGAAATAGCGTGCCTGAGTGACATAATTTCTGTTCACTATAGCTATTAACTTCTTTTTTGGCAGTCAGGCAACAAAAATGAATCTCATTGTATGACATATTTATATTTAGGATAAGCCAGTAAAGTAATACTACATTTTAGATTTTGAGAGGTATAAAGCATATACATGGCCCCTAACCCAATAGGCTTCTGTCAACTGTACAGACACCCATTACACGCATTAGGCCTAATAATCGCACTACCATACGTTCGTTAAAACAATGGAAGATAAATATTTTTTAAAAATAGACTATGCCGAATTTTTTTTTAAAGTTGCCGTGAGATTTTCCGATGAAAATAGCATCATAAAGTGAAACATATTGAGGACTTAACTTATTAGAATCAACATTCAATTATTAAGGAGATGTTTATGACTAATATCATAAAAAAAAGGGCGATTATCATTCTAATAATTTCCATCTGTTTTGGCCTTTTTGGCTGTAACAGCGATTCAAGCTCAAACAAAGATACACCAACACCACCTCCTTCTTCTTCATCATCAAATGCAACAATAACTGGCAGTGCCAGCTGATATGAATCTTTTTTTTATATGAGGTATGACTATGAAACAGATAGTGACTCTAAGAATTTTATCTATTTTATTTTTAATATTGACATCTTTTTCAAATGCGTTTGCATCTCTTACCCCGAACCATACCTATACCATAACTGTCCAGGGAATCTCCTCTTCAGGGGGCATTGTAGACCTGAATGTAACTACACAGGCCACCTCCGATTCATCGGGGATTATGGCATTCAGATTTACAGGGAGTGTGGTTCCAACACGTGATGAATATAATTTTTTGTTGGTAAGCATCCTGGATAACAATGCAACCATAAGAAGGGCTATTATTCCAGCGCCTGAAGACCAGTCCGCCATAGATCTTGGCATTTCTCCAATGACAGAATCCCAGACAGAGGCGCTTTTAAATGCTATGGCCTCGAATCACACAGATAATCCGATGCTGGTGCTTTTTTGTTCCCTTGTAATACGCTCAGGGGCATTTGACGACACCACTATAGAATCATTATCATCTCTGATTAGTGATGCTGTTATGGGTGATAATGGTTTCAATGATTTTATCACCAATAAGGTAGGAGCAGAAAAAACAAACGCTTTTTATGCAGCCATTATTGATCAGTTCGGAGAATATACAGCAAAACTAAAGCAGGCTGTTGAGTCAATATCCTCTCTAGAGTCTAAAAATTTCCGGGCAGAGGCTGCCTCGCTGTTAAGCAGCATCCTTGTTGATGCGTCAAAGACAGCCGGTTTTGACAGCTCAGTCGTAATCGCTGCCATGAAAGCTTCTTCAGACCGGATGGAATATTTTAATGGTGGCGACAACATGCCAGAGGGAGTGATAGCTGCCCTTGATATGATCATGATTGCCAATGACCTTAAATTACAGGCCGATGCCCTCAAAAACAGGTATCTGAGTGCAATGGAAGCCCTTAATGCCAACACAAGCCAAATGGAACGTGTTTCTGGTGCGGTTGACGCTCTTGTTGAAAGCCTTGTCGCGGCATACCAGAATATGGAAGAAATATTTGAGGATGAAGAGAGTTTTGATTTTAATCCAGAAGAGCTTGAGGAGAAGATGGAAGATATACAACAGGATATCTCAGATGCCTTTTCAGCATTCACAGGAGACATGGCTGCAACAGAAGACGAAATATCAGCCATGCGATCATCTCTTGGCATACCAGAGGATATGCCTGACGGAGCGTTCAAATATATCAGCCGTACAGGGCATGAATATTATTGGCCAATAACAACGGTAATAGCCCTTAATTGGCTTAACACAAACTATCCTCAATTAAAATATACAAGAAATAATAGTCCCATACCCGCATCAATGTTATGGCTACCTGAAAGAACAGACTTCACAGAGTTCCCCTTTGATAATCTGCCAGCTATTTTGCAAAGTGTATTTGGCATTAAGCAGGATCTTGAGATACTGTATATTCAGAGGGTTATGGGTGAGATTGCTGCAAGCTATGATATTGTTATGCCTCAGGAAGAGAGGGATGGATTTCTTGAAGAAGAACCTGAAATAGCGGATGCAGATGATGCAGGTCTTGTTGAATGGTTTGATTCACAGGATGATAATGACGATGAAGACCCTGCCAATGACCCTGATATAACGATGGGCTATACCCTTACTGCTTTCCGTCATCTGAATGATTTGGCGCCATGCCTTACCTCATATGAACTTCAGGTGCTGGATGATTGGTATCTTTACCAGGAAAAAGCAATGAAAGATCAGATTTACAATGCAACAGGTATAACCGATATTCAATTACAATCTGTTTTTGATGCATTGAAAAATCCTGATATAGATTAGCCTTAGTAGAAGAGATATATTTTTTCAGTTAACAGGCACCCTGATAAAATGGGTGCCTGTTTCTTTTAATCAATGTGTGAAGACATTGGCCTATACATTTGACAGTCTCAGGTCAATAATAAGCTTCAATCTTCTTCGTAAGTTATTTATTATCAGCAAGTTGTTTTCTTAAGCGACCGCTTGCCTGCGACACCCCGGAAATACCAATCCCAAAATGTTCCCCTATCTCCTTTAACCTCTTACCGCTATATCTATGGCACAAATATATCTGTATCCTCTTCAATAAGGCAGAGTCCCCATCAAAGAGTTATTCAGGCTGTTTTATTATTTCCTTTACTCCAGGCCTTTCATCAAAATACTTTAAATCAGGCAGATCAGGTCTCTTCCTCTTTATAATGGTCGGTAGCTGAGCCCAGATATTCGAGGAGACCTTCCCTGTCCTTATTAGTTCTAAAGACATTTTGCCTATCGTTTCCTCTGGCTGTTATATGATAAAAGGCGTCATGATACTCAATGCGTAATGGCCTGCCCATACAAGCTCCTGTGATTTAAATTTTCCCACATTTAAATTACTGGAGCTATTTTGTTAAATGTGGAGACCTGTTGCCTTCCTTAGCGATATTTCATATATTTTTTAAAATATTTTCTATTGAAATAACTCGTGAAAATAATACCTTAAGCTCTTCATCAGAGTAATTATTTAACTTTGATTGCATAAACATTATTAAACTTGGGATGTTCTTATCTTTTGGTACAAATATAAACGAAACATCAGTTGGGTTGAATTTAAGAGAGCAATGCTCCTTTGTTTCTTTATGCAGCTTTTCTAATTCGTTTTCGTTGTGATAGTCAACTTCATTGAGGAACATTTTTATTCTATCATCTAGGGGAACATATCTCCATTCAGATTCTTGATAAAACTCTTTTTCTACAATTTTTCTCTTGAGTCTCATTTTCCCTTTTGTGGGTTTAATATGTGACAGGAGGTATCTAATATTGTTTTTTGTCTCTTTTTTATTGTCCTTACGAGTGCCTTTCAATGTGATAGCAATATTATCAAACAAGGTAAAATCCAAATTGCTTCTCGGAGAAATATAAAACAAAGGATTCATACCATTTTCCTCTGCCCATCTTTTACTAAGACCTATACCATATGAACCATAGAAACTAATGTGTTCAGATATACGTGACAATGGAATATCACAGAAGCAAACCATTGGGAATGCCCTACAATCATTATCAACCATGGAAAACCAAGAGGTATCCTCTAAAACATATCGTGGCCAGAAACCATATAGCAATATCTGAAATAGTTTTTCTTTAGTTTTTGTGAAATGAAATAATGTATTTGATCTAGGTTCCATTATTGTTGCCCTGCTAACGTTTTGATTATCGGCCAGGCGGCGTTTTTTCGCCCGGTCGGGCACATTAAATGTTTCTGTGGCTTTTATCTCCTTTATAGGACAAACGCAAACCACATTTAGGACAATTACCACCCACTATAGGTGTGCCCCATGAAGAACACCTTGGGCATCTTTTTAATAAAGCAAAGTTTAATAATAGTAAGATCATGCTTAAGAAAATTATTAAACATAAAATAGTTCCGATTATAGGAAATTTTTTAAAAAAGTCATCTGCTATCCAGGATATACTAAGCAAACAAATGATATATATTGGTAAATGAAAATAATACTGGGACATTTTCTTAAGTTTCTTTCTCTCATCATCGTTTGGGATATTTCTATCCATAGGTGTTTCCTTTATTTAAAGAATATATTTATGTACTTTCAATTCACACAACAAGTTATTCACTTGATAACGCTATTGATCCGGCTATCTTTACTTTTAGATGTTTTAAAAAAGATGAGCCTTAAATCCTAGGGTTTTATATGGTTGATTTATTAAAAGAAACGGGAGGATAATACTCACTTAAAAGGTAATTATCAATAATTAATAATCCCATCTACAAAGAATCTAAATCTGGATAGGGCTTTCACACCTGTCCTGCCACAGCTTCACACAGGTTATTGGCTTAATTTTGAACTCACAACACGATTAATGCTGATTCTGGATTCAGCCGCCTGAATAGCAAGATTACGATGAATTTCAGGCGGGATTCTTATCATGAATTTACCGCTATACTGACGAGAGGCAATAGGCTCCGGTATAGCCTCACTATTAGCTTCCATGTCTTCAATTACTTCTGACACCAATTTGCGTATTCCTCTTAAAGCGCCTTCAGGTGTATTGGCAGCCTTTTCAACTTCCCCTTTTTATTAATATAGCTCTTGATTCACTACATTATTTAAGATAAATTATGCTTAACCTTTTTTATTAAATATAAATAACCATTTGCCGGAGTATTTCGAAATGTCAAAAACAGCCTCAGATTTAAAAAACAGTGGTTGGCCAGCAGATGAAATGAAAAAATACCACCCCAGGCATTCAATTGAGATCTTGAACAAGGACAAAGATATACTTGAACATCGTACGCGGGCACTAAAAATAAGCAAAAAAATTGCCAGAGTGCTTAAAGAAAAATTCGGTGCTAAGCGAGTGGTGCTTTTTGGGTCCCTTGCCGATGATGTCTGGTTTACAAAAAGATCGGACATAGATATCTATGCCGAAGGCCTGTCCGCAGAAACATTTTTTACCGCCGAATCCGAAATACAAAAAATTTGTGAAGGGTTCAAGGTTGACCTTGTGGAGCCCGATGAATGTTCTCCTGAATTACTGGCAAGGATAAAGCAGGAGGGTAAAAGCCTGTGAAGGGGAAAACCTTCAAGCATACGACGCAAATACGTGACGAATTATTGCAGATTGAAAAAGTCATCAATAATATTAATTCTGAATGGAATGGATTTCTTAAATCCGGAGAGGATGCCTACCTCAAGGCTGTTGCATATGATCTTCATGGGTTATATTCAGGAATAGAAAGGATTTTCCTTTCTGTCGCAAATACAATAGATAATAATATCCCTAAAGGCGATAACTGGCATAAAGAGCTTCTGATCCAGATGGGTAAAGAAGTAAAAGGTATACGTCCGGCTTTAATTGATGAAGATACAATTACACTGTTAGATGAATTCTTAAGATTCCGCCACAGGGTGAGGAATATATATTCATTTAATCTGATCCCTGATCGCATACAAAGACTTGTAGAAAAACTTCCAGAAATTAATGAAAAAGTAATGACCAGCCTTGAGAATTTCGCTGAATTTTTAGAAACACTTACCCATAACTCTTTATAGCTTATAAAGAAGCACAAGAATAATTCCGATTTGAAATAGAATTATCAATAATAAATATTTGGAGGTCAAGCATGAAAAAATCATTCGGGGCGAAAACGCTTATATTCCCCACACCGGTATGGTGTGTGGGCACATACGATTCAAATGGTGCACCAAATATCATGACCATTGCCTGGGGTGGCATATGCTGTTCTGAGCCTCCATGCGTTAGTATTTCACTTCGTAAGGCCACTTACACCTATGGCAATATCATAGAACGAAAGGCATTTACCTTAAGTGTGCCTTCTCAAAAACAGGCGGCTATGGCTGATTACTTTGGCATGGCATCGGGCAGAAACGAGAATAAATTTGAAAAGGCCGGGATCACCCCTGTAAAGGCGGCCCTGGTTAACGCCCCCTATCCAGAAGAATTCCCTATGGCGCTGGAATGCGAACTGATGCAGTTCCATGAACTGGGCCTTCACACCCTGTTTGTGGGCAAAATCCTTGATGTCAAGGTTGATGAGGCTGTATTAAATGAGAATGGAGAGCCCGAAATTAGCAAGGTTGATCCCTTTGTCTTTACACCCTTTAGCGGCGGGTATTACGGCATCGGCAGTTTTACCGGTAAAGCCTTTGCCATAGGTAGAGAGCTGATGAAGTAGCAGCTCAGATGTGCCAGAGACAGGGTGCTTAAGCATTATCATTTTATTATCCCATCAGGTTTTCCGAGCGCCTTTCTAATTGTATTTGACAGGTCAGCAAGTACAAATGGTTTCATGAGAAAGCCCTTTATTTTGAGTTCTTCTGCCCTTTTTTCAGTAATACGGTCGCTGAAACCGGTGCAAAGAACCACAGGGATATCATCACGTATGGCATGGAGTTCATTTGCCAGTTCAAGCCCTGACATAAATGGTATTTCAATATCACTTAATACAAGGTCAAATTCCATGTGCCTTGCCTTGAATGCCTTTAGCGCCGCCATGCTTTCGCTGAAGGCCGTAACCCTGTACCCCAGTTTTTTCAGCATCTCAACGGCCATCTCCATGAAGGTGGCCTCATCATCAATAAACAGGATGTGTTCATTGTCAGATGTAATAACAGCCCTGTCGTACAATGGCTTCTCATAACCACCCTGGAGAACCGGGAAAAACAGGCTGAATGCAGCGCCCTCTCCATATGTGCTTTTAACTGTGATGCGCCCTCCCGAGTTCTTTACAATATTCTGCACCACAGAGAGGCCCAGACCTGTGCCGCCCTCCTCCTTTCTGGTTGTAAAGTAGGGGGCGAATATCTCCTCAAGATCATCCTCCTTTATCCCGCACCCATTATCAATCACCTCCAGCTTCTGATATCTTCCGGGAGCAAGCCCCTTAAGCGCAGGTTCTTCGGGGTTATCAATCATACAATCAGATAACCGTATCTCAATAATCCCCTCTTTCTCTTTAATTGCATGGCTGGCGTTAGTGCAGAGGTTTATCAGCACCTGATATATCTGTGTCGGATTAGCTAACACCTGCGATTCACTATCGATCCTTTGTTTTATCTCTATGCCGGGAGGAAGGGAGGATTTGATAAGCTTGAGCACCTCCTGGGCTATAGCGCTTATCCTGATCGGCCTTTTTTCCATGCCGGCCTGCCTGCTGAATGTGAGTATCTGGTTAATAAGCTCCTTTGCCCTGTTGCATGCCACCTGTATCTGTTCAATATTTTTACTGTTGGGAATATTTTCATTTCCGTCTAGAAGCGCCAGTTCCGCATGGGCCATTATTGCCATAAGGATATTATTAAAGTCATGGGCTATGCCTCCTGCTAGGCTGCCTAATGCCTCCATCTTTTGCGACTGGGCGATCTGTTTCTCGTAACTGTACAGCTTCTGTTCTGCATATTGACGCTCCCTAATTTCATGCTCAAGCCTTTTGTTTGCCTCTTCAAGCTGAAAGATCTTATCCTCAAGTTTGTGCACAAGCGCCTGGTTGTAAAGCCTCAGATAGACCTCTTCATGAGGGGATTCCAGCTCCTTATCAGGGTATGATCCTGTTTCTTTCTTGTTTATCAGCTCTTTCGTGATCCTGATCAGTTCAATTGTATCAAGCGGTTTCTTTATAAACCGGTCAGCGCCAAGGCTAAGGGCAAACTGCTCGTCCTCAGGTTCAGTATAGGTGGCAGTGTAGAAGACAAAGGGGATATTTTTGAGCTTTTCATCCTTTCGCCACTCACGGCACAGTGCAAAACCATCCATAACGGGCATAAGGATATCTGAAATAAGCAGGTCAGGCGGGTTGGCCCGCGCCTTTTCCAGGGCCTCTTTCCCATTTGACGCTGTCTCAACCTCATAACCGTTTCCTGCATACAGTATCTCGGCCATATATATGTTCTGCTTATTGTCATCTACAACCAGTATTCTTTCCATAATAATCACCTTTCAAAATCGCAGTTTATTACAGATATCTTTTTATCTCATCAACAAAGGTTCCGGGGTTGATAGGTTTTTCAATATAACCGGTGCATCCGGCAGCTATTGCCTTTTCCCTGTCCCCAACCATTGCATAGGAGGTAACCGCTATTATGGGCACATCTTTTAAATCTGCTGACTTTCTGAGATTTCTTGCCACCTCATAACCATCCATGCGCGGCAGCTGGATGTCAAGGAGGATGATGTCAGGGATTTCACGGCATGCAAGCTCTATCCCCTCCTGTCCATCCATTGCCTTTATCACCCTGAAGCCGTTTTTTTCAAGTATGAAATTCATCAGGTACATGTTCTGTTCATTATCCTCAATAACAAGCACGGTTTCTGACATGATTATCTCTCCCTTAAAGGTAGAATAAATGTAAATTTTGCGCCCCTGCCAGGGCCGTCACTATATGCGCTTATCTCTCCTCCAAGCAGTTCTGCCAGTTTTCTGCAGATAGAAAGCCCGAGCCCTGTGCCTTCATATTTTCTGGAAAGGCCGGTTTCAATCTGCTGAAAGGCCCTGAAGAGCTTATTCATATCTTCGGCGGCAATTCCAATACCTGTGTCAATTATCTCTGTTATAATTCGCTGATCTTCAGCCCTGCATACTATTTTTACACCGCCTTTCTCAGTAAATTTAATGGCGTTGTTGACAAGATTCAGCAATATCTGCTCAGCGCGGCGCCTGTCGCTCATTACAACAGGGATAGAATCGGATATTATGCCTTCCAGCAGGAGCCCTTTTTTTAAGGCCATTGGCGATACTGTTTTTATCACCTGGCCTATAACATGAGCCATATCCACCTGTTCAGAGGCCACATTAAGCTGGCCTGCCTCTATCTTTGAAAGGTCAAGCACATCATTTATCAGGCTTAAGAGGTGCTGTGCGCTTTCCTGTACCATATTAAGCTGTTTTGCCTGTTCATCATTCAGGGGGCCAACAAGTTTCTGAAGGATAATGCCTGTAAAACCGATTATGGAATTAAGGGGCGTGCGCAGTTCATGTGACATGGAGGCCAGGAAGGCGGATTTAAGCCTGTCCGCCTCTTCAGCCCGCTCCTTTGCGATTGCCAGTTCTTTTGTGCGCTCCGCCACCTTTATCTCAAGAAGGTCATAGGCCCTTATAAGCTCCTCCTGAGCCCGTTTTCGTTCGGTAATATCCCTTATAATAACAAGGTCTGCCGGCTTATCCTCATAGGTTATCCTGCCCGCATTTACCTCTGCATATATCTCCTGGCCATCCTTTCTTAAAAGGATCGTCTCATATATGCTCTCCGGCAAATCCCCTCGCATCCTGCGGTTGTAAAAGTCTATCACATTTTTCTTTGCATCAGGGTGAAGGTATGCGGAAAAAGGCTGACCCACAAAATCCTTCTCAGTCTCTCCTGATAACCCTATAATACGTGGATTTGCATATCTGATGATCCCGTCCTGCAGGATGATAATCCCGTCATTTGCCCTTTCAACTACATTGCGGTACTTAAGCTCGCTTTCCTTGAGGGCCTCTTCAGCCTCCATGCGCTCCCTAATCTCCTTTTGTATACGTGCGACCTGGATGGCGTTTGACAGGGCAAGGCCAATAGTCTTGCCGATAGACATAAGGGTTTCCCTTTCAAGCTCGTCTATTGTAAACCTTGTCTTGTGGATCAGATTCATTGCCCCAAGCACCTCCTCCCTTGCAAGTATGGGGACTGAATAGACACTTACCATCTTTTCCTGTATGAGGGCATCACGCACGCCATTTTCAACCCTTTGATCCGAGACAATATCTGTTGAAAAGAGCACCTCTCTTTCCTTAACTGTCCTGCCTGTAAGGGAGCCGTCAAGAGGCAGGATGGCAGCCTTTTTAAGGGTGTTTTCACTGAATCCTTCTGAATAAAGCAATTCAAGCTCTCTTCTTTCATTGTTAAGCCGAAAAAAGGCCACGGCTGTGGATTTGCTGTACTCCATCATTGCCTTTACTGCGCGCTCGGCCACAGTGTTGATATCAAGGGTGCTGTAGACAATATCGGCTATCCTGTTTATGGCGGTCAGCTGGGTCTGCTTTATCTTTATTTTATCAAACATCTGGTTAAATGCATCGATAAGCTGGCCAATTGCATCCTTGCTATCATATTGAAGAGAGTAATCAAACCTTCCCTTCCCTGCGAGTTCCGCATGTGAGGCCAGTTTATGTATCGGGGCGCTGATCCTTTTGGCGGCTATATGGGCCAGGGCAATGGCTGTAAGAATCGCAATAATGCTAATGTTTATGACTTTATGTTTAAATGAGAGCAGTTTTGCGTGTGCCCTATCAAATGAAAATATTATGTAGATAGTTGCATATTGTTTGCCATCAATAATAACAGGCGCGGATTTTGTATACAGCAACCCCTTATTCTCCATGCCTGATGCCATAACCTTGCTATCGCCTGTATCCAGGGCTGATCGCATATTTGCGGGGAGTTCTGAAAGAAGATTTCCATCAAAGGCGTGGTCTGAATGTGCAAGAACCCGGTTGTCTGCACTGTCAACAATCAGGGCAAGATTCACCTCATCAATCTTTCCGAGGCCATCCACAAAGTTGTCCAATAACTCCTTGTTATAGATGACAAAGCCATTAGACATTGAAAGACGTGTCAGGTTGACAAGGGCATCAGCCCTGCCTTCCTCTTCCCTTAGCATCAATTTTTCAAATGACCCGATCAGTATGACAATTATGATTATAATAACAAGCATTACAGGGATCACTGAAGGGAACATGAGCTTATACCACAGGCTGCGATCCTTAAATATAATCCTGAGCAGTTTCATCTCTCCTGTTCCTCTATGATGACATCATGCATTTCAAGCATGCCCGATAGGGAGGGGTGAAAATTTTTCACATTTGATGTGACCGCATAGAATTCATCAGGCCCATATCCGAATATCATGGGGACCTCATCAAAGATTATCCTCTGTATCCTTTTTAAATACTCCTTTCTGAGAGGGGCGGACATGGTTTTCTGAACCTTCTCCATTATCATATCAAGTTCGCCTGAAATAAAACCTGAATAATTTGCAGACCCGTTGCTTTTTAGCTTGGGATCAATAATGTCCATTGGATCAAGGGTGGAATTGCCCCATGAGCCCACAAAGATATCCCAGGGGGCATCTGCGCCTGTCATGTCTGGCCTTGCATTGCTTACAACCTTAACCCTGTTTTTTATGCCCAGTTTTGTAAGATAGAGTGATATGCCATCGGCAAAGAGCAGTTCGCTCTGGCTTGTGTATATCAATAATGTCTGCCCATATGGAAAGTTTGCCTCAGAGAGGAGACCTTTAGCAGTCTGAGGGTCATATGTATAGGCCGCAAGCCCGGGATCGAAACCGGTTGTATTCGGCAGAAAAATAGTAGAGAGCCTCTTACCCTTTCCCATGAATTTCTGTTTTATTATTGTCTCCACATCAACAGCATGGTTCAGGGCAATCCTTACCCTTTTATCCTTGAAGTAATGTCGCGAGAGGTTAATCTCCGCAAAAACGGCCCTTGTAGCGGCAATGCTTTGTATGACAACATCTTTTGACATCATGAGCACAGGGAGCAGGTCTGACGGGATGTTGAATATTATGTTGCAATCCCTCCTTTTAAGCATTGAAACCTGCTCAATGTATGAAGGCACAACCCTGAAAACAAGATCTTTAACCGGGGCAGCCTGAACAGGCGGGAGTTCAGGGGGGCCACCATAATAATCATCAAAAGATACAAGAGTGATCTCTGCACCCTTTTTTCTGCTGACAAATTTATATGGCCCTGTGCCTATGGGCCTTTGATTGAACCCTTCTGCTCCTGCCCTTTTCATATATTTTTCAGGCACAATCTCCTGGAGCGAAAGCATAAGGGGCAGGTTAGGCCATGGAAAGTATGTTTTTATTAATACAGTATAGTCGCCACCTGCACGCACCTCTTTTACAGGCAAAAAAAGCCCTTTTCTCGGAGAGGGGGGAAACCCGGTCAGGGGCGAGTTAACAACACGATTTATAGTGAAGACGACATCAGATGCCGTAAGATTGTCACCGTTATGAAATTTTACACCCTTACGCAGCGTGAACTCCCAGTCAGTTTCACTTAAGGTTTTCCAGCCGCTTGCAAGCTGAGGGACTACCCTGTTGCCTGCATCCCTGGCAGTGAGGCTGTCAAAGATGTTCTTCAGGACAATCTGGGTATTCCTGCTGCGATGGTTTACAGGGTCCATTGACTCAACATCCTCCTGAATGCAGATCACCAGGCGGTTATTTTTTTCGGCTGTATCAGGGGCCTCTGTTGCATGGGCAGTTAATGAGATAATAAAGAGAAGGCATTCAAGGAAAAAAATGCATAAGCACTGATCCCCTATACCATGTGCCACCCCTGACCCCCTTAAACACCAGGCAACCCTGAAAAGCATGAAAGCCTCTAATATAGATAGCAAAACTTACACAGGCATGGAACAATTCGGAAAAGCAACTACTTTTTATTAAATTATAGGCTGAAATAATTGCTTAACCAAGATTTGTTTGAGATTATAAAATTTTGCATAAATTATGTCAATTCATGAAAAGAGGCAGGGTGTAAAAAAAGCCTGGAGCGCCAATCACCTTTCTTGACATTAAAACCCAAATAGGAAATTATACCCCCTCTTTAACAATTAACAACATACTTCAGGGAGGTAGAAATGGCCGGCAATGTAATAACCAGAACTGACTTTAAGGATATAGGCGCTGTAAGGCGCGGAAAGGTAAGGGATGTTTATGATATGGGGGATAGGCTCCTTATTGTGGCGAGCGACCGTATATCCGCCTTTGATGTTGTAATGGATGACCCTGTGCCTGACAAGGGCAGGATACTTACAACCATCTCCCTTTTCTGGTTTGAAAGGCTCAAAGATATTGTTGAAAACCATATTATATCTACTGACCCTGATGAATACCCTGAGCCATTAAGGAAATATAAAAATGATCTTGCCGGCAGAAGCATGCTTGTTAAAAAGGCAAAGCCCCTCCCGGTAGAGTGTATTGTAAGGGGTTATATCTCTGGTTCAGGCTGGAATGATTATCAAAAGAGCGGCGCTGTATGCGGCATCCCGCTACCCAGGGGGCTTAAGGAGTCTGAAATCCTGCCCGAGCCAATCTTTACACCCTCGACAAAGGCAGAGCAGGGGGAGCATGACGAGAATATCTCCTTTGAAAAGGCCGTCAGTCTACTTGGGAAAGATACCGCAGAAAAGATCAGGGATTACAGCCTCACAATCTATGAAAGCGGCAGAGAATACGCAAGGGAAAAGGGGATAATAATTGCTGACACAAAGTTTGAGTTCGGTTTTATAGAGGGTAAGCTCATACTTATTGATGAGGTGCTCACACCTGATTCATCCCGTTTCTGGCCGATGGACAGTTATAAACCCGGAGGCGCCCAGAAGAGTTTTGACAAGCAGTACCTCAGGGATTATTTGAACGGCCTTGACTGGCCCAAGACACCTCCTCCACCCAGACTCCCATCTGAGGTTATTGAAAAGACCCGCGAAAAATATTTGGAGGCACTTGAAAGGCTTACAGGAAAGGGGCTGAATTATTAATAAAGCTTTATCCCCCTGCCTTGACAAAGCAAAACCAGATGCTTAAGGTATCAGAGGTTTTTCACAGGCCTTTTATCAGATCAAATTAAGGAGTCATTCGCAGGGATTATGAACAGGGATTTAGTGGATAAGAGTAAAAAAATTGATGACAAGAGAGATGAACCGGAAACAAAAGAGGGTTTTGCATCAGAAAAAGATGGAGAGGATGCCCCGGAAATTACTCCTGAAGAGGTCTCAAGGGAAGATCTCCTAAAAAAGATAGAGGAGCTCAAGGAAGAATCAAGGAATTATTATGACAAATATCTCCGCTCACAGGCAGAGATAGAAAATATTATAAAGAGGAACAAAAAGGATAAAGAGGAGTGGTATAAGTATGCAAATGAGGCGCTCATAAAAGAGCTGCTTCAGGTTATTGACAACCTTGAAAGCGCACTAAGCCATTCCTGTAATGAACAATCATATAATGCCCACATAGAAGGGGTAGAGCTTACACTCAAGGGGTTGAAGGAAATTCTTTCAAAGGCTGGCCTTTCCGAGGTAAAAACCATTGGTGAAGATTTTGATCCGTGCCTTCATCATGCTGTGCAGCAGGAGATTAGCGACAGTGTGGAAAAGGGCAAGATACTTAAGGAGTTCCAGAAGGGTTACCTTCTTAATCAAAGATTAATAAGACCTGCCATGGTTGTTATCAGCAAGGGTGCATCTGATGATAACATCCCTGACGGAACCTTCCAGGGGGCATGTGAAGAAAATAATAAAGAGTAAAGGGGGATAAGAAATAAAAATGGGAAAAATTATAGGAATTGATCTTGGCACTACAAACTCTTGCGTTGCTGTTATGGAAGGCGGTGATCCTGTTGTTATCGCCAACCAGGAAGGAAGCAGGACAACCCCTTCAATAGTTGCCTTTAATGACAAGGGCGAGAGGCTTGTTGGCCAGATAGCAAAACGTCAGGCAATAACCAACCCTGACAACACAATCTTTGCAGTTAAAAGGCTCATCGGAAGAAAGTATGCCTCTCCTGAGGTGCAGAGGGATTTAGGTATCCTTCCATACAAGATAACCCAGGCCCCAAACGGCGATGCCCAGGTAACCTGCCGCGGCAAGGATTACAGCCCTGCTGAAATATCATCCATGATCCTTACCAAGATGAAACAGACCGCAGAGGATTATCTTGGCGAACCTGTTACAGAGGCGGTAATTACCGTGCCTGCATATTTTAATGACAGCCAGAGACAGGCAACAAAGGATGCAGGCAAGATTGCAGGTTTAAATGTATTAAGGATAATAAACGAACCTACTGCCGCATCACTTGCCTACGGGGTGGACAAAAAGGGTGATAAGAAGATAGCGGTATTTGACCTTGGCGGCGGCACATTTGATATATCAATCCTTGAAATAGGCGATGGCGTATTTGAGGTTAAATCCACTAACGGTGATACCCACCTTGGCGGAGAGGACTTTGATAACAGGATAGTAAATTACCTGGCTGACGAGTTTAAAAAGGATCAGGGTATTGACCTTAAGACCGACAAGATGGCGCTACAGCGTCTTAAAGAGGCGGCTGAAAAGGCAAAGATAGAGCTTTCAGGCTCAATGGAAACAGATATCAACCTGCCGTTTATCACTGCAGACGCAAGCGGCCCTAAACATCTTAACATGAAGCTGTCAAGATCAAAGCTTGAAGCCCTTGTTGATGACCTTATTCAGAGGGTGATCAACCCCTGCAATATTGCCATCAAGGATTCAGGGTTCAAGGTCAATGAACTGGATGAGGTAATCCTTGTCGGAGGCATGACCAGGATGCCCAAGGTACAGGAGAAGGTAAAGGAGATATTCGGCAAGGAGCCTAGCAAGAGCGTTAACCCGGATGAGGTTGTCGCTGTTGGCGCTGCAATCCAGGGAGGTGTCTTAAAGGGCGACGTGAAGGATGTACTTCTCCTGGATGTTACGCCTCTCTCTCTGGGTATTGAGACCCTTGGCGGCGTATTTACAAAACTGATAGAAAAGAATACCACTATCCCGACCAAGAAGAGCCAGATATTCTCCACAGCCGCAGACAACCAGCCCGCTGTAGAGATACATGTGCTTCAGGGTGAAAGGGAGATGGCTGCAAACAACAAGACCCTTGGCCGGTTCCAGCTTGTAGGCATCCCGCCTGCACCCAGGGGCGTACCCCAGATAGAGGTAACCTTTGATATAGATGCAAACGGCATTGTAAGTGTTTCTGCCAAGGACATGGGAACAGGCAAGGAGCAGTCAATAAAGATAACCGCATCAAGCGGGCTTTCAGAGGAAGAGATCAAGCAGCTTATGAAAGATGCTGAGATACACGCTGATGAGGACAAAAAAAAGAGGGAGCTTGTTGACGCCAGGAACATGGCTGACAGCATGATCTATACAACAGAAAAATCCCTAAAGGAGGATGTAAAGGATCTTGATGCAACCTCAAAGACAGCAATAGAAAACGCCATTACAAAGCTGAAAAAGGCAATGGAAGGCGACAATGTTGATGAGATCAAGCGGTTAACCGAAGAGCTTACCCAGGCATCACACAAGATAGCAGAGGCCATGTATGCAAAGGCCACCGCAGAGCAGCAGGCTCAGCAGCAGGCCGGTGGGGCATCTGGCGGCGCTTCAGGAAAGGCAAAGGATGATGATGTGGTTGATGCGGACTTTGAGGAAGTTGGCAAGGATAAAAACTAGTGAACCTCACTAAACCTTTTATAAAAAAGGCTGTCCCCGTGATTTGTACGGGGATGGCCTTTCTCTTTTTTTCCTGCGGGGCAGTGCATAAGGATGTGCATAAGGATGTAATGCCTGAAAAAAGAGTGAAAACATCGCAGGGCTATTCAAATGCCCTTGCTGATTACGAGGCAGGCAGGTATAGCAATGCCCTTGAGGCATTCACCAGGATACTCAAAAACAGGCCGGATCATCCTGATGCCCGTATTATCAGGTATTACAGGATCTTCTCTCTATACCATACAGGTGATTATAAAGGCGTTGTTTCACTGGCAGCGGAATGGCTGAAGGATTACCCTGAAAGCCATGAGCGTTACAAGATGCAGAGGCTTATGGGGGATGCTAACAGGGCAACAGGCCTCATGCATGAGGCCTGTTTCTGGATGATTGTCTCAATGAAGACTGCCAGAGCTTTAGGGGTTTCCGGAGATTATGAGGGTGAAACTATAAATGCTGTTAATGATATTATCAGCTTGACGAATGAATCTGACCTGAACAGGATCAAAAAGCTTGACGGCATAGGCCAGTTCATGCCTGCAATAAACCTGAGACAGGCCGAAATAGCACTTGGCAGAAACGCATTCATACAGGCAAAAAGGCTTGCAACGCTTGCTGTCAATTCCGCATCTGAACAAAACGATGAAAAGATAGTCACAAAGGGGAGGGCTCTTCTTTCCAGAATTACCGAGGCAAAAGAAGAAAATAATACGGTAAAAACAAAGGTTATAGGTTGCCTTTTGCCTCTCAAGGGTGACTATGCACTATACGGTGAGGAGCTCCTGAACGGCATAGAGCTTGGCCTTGATCTTTTTAACACGTTAGATACCGGGGTCTTAATAGAGCTTGTTATCAGGAATACGAATGCCTCGCCGGAGGATACTGTTAAAGCCATTGAGGAGCTTATCCAGAAGGAGAGGGTTATTGCCATACTTGGCCCCCTTTCGCAGGCCGCATCTGCTGCTGCTGCAAAAAAGGCCCAGGAGCATGGTGTGCCGATCATAACCTTTACCCAGAAACCCTCGATCATAAAAGAGGGAGACTGGGTATTCAGGAACTACCTGACCCCTGATAAAGAGGTGGATGCCCTTGTGACAAAGGCAATCGGAGAGATGGGCATGCTGAGGTTCGGGATATTTTACCCGGACACATCCTATGGTAAGTATCTGATGAACCTCTTCTGGGACAGGGTGGATGAGATGGGCGGCGAAATAACCGCTGTTGAATCATATAAGCCGGGCGATACGGACTTTGGCAGCGGCATAAAAAAAATGGCCGGGCTTTACTATCCCCGTCCGAGGTCGGTTATTGAAAGGCTTAAGGCTGAGAGGCTTGCCCTTAAAGGGGTGGCAGATGCGGAAAATATCCCCGGCAGGAAAGATCTCCTGGAGGGCGCCCAGGGTAAACCCTTGCCTGAAGAGGATGTTGACAGTAAATCAGCGGATGATGCCGCTCCTTACACAGAAGAGACCCTGCCTGATGAAACAGCTGATGCAGAAATAGATACTGAGCGGCCTGATATTGAACAGTCAGATAATATAAAGCCCGGGGCAGAGGCATCTGACATGGCCTATATAGAATATCATGCAAAGAGAGACCCCATAGTGGATTTTGATGCGGTGTTCATACCTGACAACAGCAGGAATATTGCACTTATTGCGCCCCAGTTCCCATTTTATAATGTATTTAATGTGCCGTTTTTAGGCACAAGCCTCTGGCTCTCCGATGATCTTGTGAACACCACATCCGATTACCTGCAGGGGGCAATATTCCCTGTCGGTTTTTATGCGGATAATGAATCCGCTAGCATCATGGACTTTGTAAATCTATACAAAGAAACATATGGAAAAACGCCGGGTATTCTTGCCGCTACAGGGTTTGACACCATAAAGATGATAAGGGGGCTTTTTACGGAAAATGATATCAGTACCCGTGATGATTTCAAGAGGGCGCTCCTTTCATACAAGAATTACTCAGGCGTGACAGGCCAGATATCATTCGACCAGGATGGCGAGGTTGAAAAGATGCCCACGCTTCTGACCATTCATGGAAAGGGTTATCATGTTCTGAGATAGTGCCACCAGGAAATAGGTAAATCCCGGATGCGCACCGCTTGCCTGACTGAACCCCATATATGCCCTCTTTTTCATTCCCCGGAGTCAAGTTTTTATGAATTTATGAAAAATATTTTAAGTAATCAAATTTATCTGCCGATAGATGAGTAACTGTCTGAAAACAGTTAAAGGCGTAATGTGGATGCAAATTAATTAGCAGTTCGAAAATATGAGATATGGAATAGCTGAAATATTTGCCTCTACCTTGCACAGGGATTTTTAACAGAGACATAAGGGGATAAAAGGGGAATTTTATTGAGGTCTATTTGGCAAATAGTGTAGCAGGTTCTAAAAATTATTTGCTTTAAATTTTTTATATTTGTTGTACCGGTTTTTTATTTTGTTGTTCATGCTGTTGTAAATTCTGGAAGGCTGTTATATCCTTTCTCAAGTTGTTTTACTGTTGTTTTTTGTTGTTCAACCCGGTTTTACCCAAATAAAGCATATAAAGGTAAATAAATTGCCCAGGCAAAGGAGACTTCTATATCCATACTAGTCTTACCGCCTGATTCATAGAAAGCTAATAGTGTGCCTCATTCATAAAGGTCATTTGTATTCTGTGACCTCTCATCCCTGATTGTCACCCTGATGCGGCCCGGTGAATCCCGGGTCCTTTATAATAAGATCAATATGGCTGAATTTATTACAGCTAAAATGGAGGATGAGAAAATGAAAGATCGTTTTAAATCAAGAATCAAGCTCATAATTACTTTGTTACTGGTTTTTCTTGCTTTTAATGGAGCCAATCTCTTTGCTTCAGATGCAATAGTTATTGGAAACAAAGACCTTCCAGTGACCACTCTGTCAAAGGAAGCAATTCAGAATATCTTTCTTGGGCAGCAGACCACCTGGGAAGATGGAACCAAGATAAAATTTGCCTTTTTACAGCTTGACCCGACCGACAAGATATTCCTCAGGGATTACATGTACTACACAAATACCAGATATATACGTCACTGGCGAAGCCAGGTCTTTTCCGGAAAGGGTGAGATGCCACCCATGCTGAAATCTGATGAGGAGATGCTGAAATTTATCAAAGAGAACAAGGGCTCAATAGGTTTTGTTTCATCCGGCGCAGATACAGGTTCAGTCAAGACCCTGAGTGTTAAATAGTGAACCGGGCTCATAAATATTAATGCGGACTAAAATAGATTGGAGGATATCATGAAATTAAAATATATTTTTTCTTTATTATTTATATCAATATTATCAGGTTTTACCTGTGCAGGCGCTGCGGAGGTTGGGGGCATTGAAATTAATGGTTTTATATCACAGGGCTATTTAACCACAACAGACAATAACTTTATGGGGGAGACCTCAGAGGGCTCATTTGAATTCAACGAGATCGGAATTAACTTCGGCAAAGAACTTACCGAAAATATGCGTGTCGGTGTACAGCTCTTTTCAAGAGACCTGGGCAACTACGGGAATAACGAAATTACAGTGGACTGGGCCTATGGTGACTACCGCTGGAAAGACTGGCTCGGTGTGCGTGTTGGCAAGATCAAGACACCGCACGGTCTTTACAATGAGACCCGCGATGTGGATATGCTTAGAAACTGGATCTTCCTGCCACAGAGCGTATACCCTGAGATCGAACGCGATGCAGCCCTTTCTTTGATGGGTGTAGGTGTATACGGCAATGCACGTCTTGGCCGGTTTGGAGGGCTCTCTTACCAGGCCATGATCGGTACCCAGAATATAGATGCCAATGAGTCTCTTGCCCAGTCACTTATGGGTATTAATACATTTGATCCTTATATGCAGAACCAGGATATCAAGGTTGACAAGAAATATGCAGTGAGCCTTACATGGGATACACCCCTAAACGGCCTCAGGGTTGGAGGCTCAGCACAGGTTGCTACAATGGACCTTGTATCATATGGCGCATATCCTGCAGGGACAGGGATTTTCAGCTATATGTTTATGGAAATGGACCCTGTTACCGGCATACCTGTAATTGATCCTGAAACCGGCATGCCACTTTACAGTGAGTATGCCTTTAATGCCTTTACTGATGTTAAAACAGAAAACTATGTTGTTTCTGCGGAATATACATGGAATAACCTTATGGTGGTTGCAGAGTATATGTGGTCTGATCGTGAACTGACAATCAATACACAGGGTGTATACCCGGATATGGCCAATTCCTTTGACCAGACCTTTGCCTATCTGGGCCAGACAGAATGGGCGGGTGTATATAACCCATCAACACCCATATACAGGAAGCCTGCCGGCTGGTATGTTGGGGCAACCTACCGTTTTACCGACTGGTTCGAGCTGGGCGGTTACTACTCTGAGAACTACGGAAACAGGAACGATCGTGATGGCGCCAAAGCCGCTGTAGATTTGTTTCAACCGCTTGACCCGGTGTACAGGGCATATAACAATGATATGTGTCTGACTGCCCGTTTTGACATTAACCAGTACTGGTCAGTAAAATTGGAAGGCCACCATATTGAGGGCGTTGCAGGGCTTCCTCTGTCTGAAAACACAGGCATGGATAATAAACATACCTTTGAAAAAGACTGGGAGATGTACGCCGCCAAGGTTACTTACAGCTTCTAGCCTGAAGATTGTCTAATACTTAACCCGCACAGCATGGCATGATGTCATGTTGTGCGGAAATTTTTCTGATAAGGCAGGAGGTCTCCTTTTTGCGCTAAAAGTATATCAATCTGCATGAAGAGAGACAGGAATTGCAACTCTACTCAAACTCCTCTGACTCCTCCACCGGGTAAAAGAGGTATTCATCATCATGCAGGGCCTGTTCAGGGTTGTCACCAAGGAGCTTCTCCTCTGCTCTATTTCTGAACACAAGGGCCGTCTCCTCCATCTCTTTAATCCTCTGGCTTACCCCTTCATCCACAAGCATCTGCTTAATCCGTTTGAAGAGCTCCTCATTACCGAAAAGGTATCTGCCTTCATCAAGTATCTTGCAGGCAACCATGTGTTTAAAGGTATCAAATTCAAGCTGTTCCCTTACGGTTGAGACTGTTTTGACTATATAATCTATCTCCTCACGGGCATAGGGGCTGATAAGAAGGCTGTACTTTTCTTTATATATCTCCTGATCAAGCCTCTCCATAACCGCCTCTGCATGTTCATCCATTACTATTACAACTATATCAATATCCGAACCCTGCACAAGCTTTTTGGTGCTTCTTTCGGGCCTTGGCACATCATGGGCCATGTTGAAGACTATATCTCCGGCTATAATAAAACAGGCCTTCTCCTCTGTGCCGTATTCAAGCCTGCTCATAAGTGATGAGACTATATTATATGCAAGCTCAAACTTGCTCCGGCTGATATTTTCTATCTTCCGGGTAAGGAGTTCAGCCTTTTCATTTAGCGGCCCCGGTTCATCGGAAAATCCGACTATAGAATAGGTCAAAAATTCCCTCATGATGGAGGGTGATAATCGGGCATAACCCTTTATCCTCCTGTCAAGGCGAAGATATTTTGTACCTATGGTTTGCACCTTGAGGGCAGGTGACAGCCGGCATGTCCGTAATACCATGAGGGGGTCTTTTTTAAAATGGGAGATAAGCTCAGAGCCAATAAGAGGCCCCTTTTCTTTAATGATATCCTTGATCCGTTTTTCCGTATCCATTCTTTTAAGCTTCCTGCAATAGAGATCAGTTATATCTCTGTCACTTAATCCCGATACCCCTCGGGCACAGGCCTTCCATCCACATATACCCTGTTTTTCTCATCCATGGCAAACCTGCCCTCTGCTATCATCTCTATTGTACGGGGGAATATTATCCAGTCCCCCTGTTCTTTCAGCAGCTCCTGGTGTCTTGAAACAGTCTGCTTTAACAGCTCCGGGTTTTTCTTAAGGAACTCCAGAGATTCAGGGAGCTTTACCTCAACAGGCCCTGAAACCATGAGCAGGGGGCCTGTATCCACACCCTGGTCTGTCCAGAGGGTGGATGCCCTGATATATCTTTCTCCTGCAAGTATGGCATCTGCCACAGCATGATCTCCTGTGTATCTCCTTTTGCCATCAGGGGTTAGAATAGAGAGGTCTGCCGGGTGAACATTGACGCAGCCCCTAAGTGTGGTAACGCTCATATAGCCGCCCAGGGCAATAAGATCAATATCAAATGCAGCCACAAGATTTGCAGCGACACTGTCATATTTTTTTCTCGCCTCAAGTCCGTCAGAGGTAAGTGTGGTGCGGTTTAAACCCGCTATGGTGTGAAACCTGCGGATATCAAAGCTAAAGTATGGGAGTCCGTATTCAAGAGCGATCCTTTCACCCTGGCATGCGCCATCCGACCTGTCACTGTATATGAATACAACATGGAAAGGGGAGTTTCCTCTGGCCAGAATCAGCTCCCTTTCTCTTTTTAAGAGCATCCTGATATTGCTGCCTGATCCTGACATAAAGGCTGCCACCTTCATCGGAACTTTTTTGTTTTTGGGGTCATAAAATGGGACAGGTTTCATCAATTACCTCTTTTCAAAAGCAGATACCGGAATAATATCCGTTTTTATTAAACATTTTTGATCTTTTTACCGAACTATTCATATATTGTTTCTTTTTCTTTATCAACCCTGATCAAGCAGCTTTTAAATTGTTTAAAAAAGGATATAATGGCGCCATTTTTAAATAAGCGCTATTTTGACATGGTGACAGATGTACCTGAATTACTGGAAATTTGACCGGTTCCCATTTGAAAGTGTCCCTGACCCGGACTTTTACTACCTCTCTAATGGCCATGAAGAGGGGCTGACCCGTCTTATCTATGCCGCCCGGATGAGAAAGGGGAGCGCCATGCTCTCTGGCGAGATCGGCTGCGGCAAGACCACCCTTTCAATGGTTTTTGTCAGGGAACTCCCCGTAGAAAAATATGACATAGGGATAATCGTTAACCCCAGGCTTGAATCCCTTGAATTTTTGCAGGAGATACTGTACCAGTTCGGCATAAAGGAGATCCCTGACACAAAGGTAAAATGCCTGAGGGCGCTCAATGAAAGGATGCTCGCAAACCTTGAGGCCGGAAAGGAGACCCTACTTATTGTTGACGAGGCCCAGATACTTAATGAGGCATCCTTTGAAGAGATACGGCTGCTGTTAAATTTCCAGCTTAACAACAGGTTTCTCATGACAATTATCCTTATTGGCCAGCCGGAGCTGATAAAGAAGGTTAAAGAGATAGAGCAGCTTGACCAGAGGATCGCCATAAAATACCATCTTACACCCTTTAACCTTGAAGAGACTGCCCGGTATATTATATTCAGGCAGGAAAAGGCGGGAGGAAGGTGCAACCTGTTTTCTGATGATGCAGTGGAAAGGATATATGAATATACAGGCGGGGTACCCAGAAAGATCAATAACCTGTGCGATTTATCCCTTCTGGTGGGGTCAGGCACAAAACAGGAAAATGTCAGCAAAAAACTGGTGGAGAAGATAATCAGCGATGGTGCGCTTTTCTGATATAATCAGGCTCAGGGATAAAAAGGATAATGACAAAAGGCAGCCTGCCCCTCCAAAACAGGAGGAGGGCTTCCGGCTCAGCGATTCATCACTTTTTACACCTGTAAATATTGTATCCCAGGTCATAAAAGAGCCCCCCCGGAAAAAAATTGAGGGCGCTGAGGCAGAGAGATATTTTATCGCCATTATGGAAAGGGCAAACGAAATTGCTGCTATCATAAAGGGCAATATGACCATAAGCCCTGCCCCTCTGCTTTCAGATCTCCATATGGTGCTGGAAAAGGGGATTGTTGAGGGGATCTATGATTATGCCATCTCCAGGGTCAAGGATTCATATGACCTTGCCTCCCACACAGTCAATGTCACCTTTGCCGCACTTAAGATAGGCAAGGCCATGAACTATGACATGAAGATGATGATGAGGCTTGGCCTTGCTGCCATGCTTGAAAACGTGGGCATGTACATGATCCCTGAAGATATCATCTTCAGCACTGAAAAATTGTCTGATGAGGATATTGCCATAATCAGAAGGCATCCTGAAACAGGCTACAATATCCTGCTTGCCATGGGTGATAGATACACCTGGCTTGCTGAAGCTGCCAGATGCATCCATGAGAGGGCAAATGGCTCAGGTTATCCACGTGGCATAAAGGGAGACAGTATCCCTGAACTTGCATCCATAATTGCGATTGCAGACACCTATTGTGCAATGATCGCTAAAAGGCCATACAGAGATATTTATTTGCCCCATGAGGCAGTGAGGCAGATAGCTGAAACAGGGAGAGGGCTTTTTCCTGTTAAGCCTTTAAAGGCATTTCTGAAAGAGGTCTCCATTTTCCCGGTCAACTCCCACGTGAGACTCAATAATGGTTTTATCGGGCGGGTCATCTCTGTCAACTGGAGGCACCCCCTGAGCCCTGTGCTTGAGATACTCTATGACGCTGAAGGCCGAAAAAAGGAAGAGGGATTTTATATAGACCTTTTGGCAAATCCACCGCTTCATATTGAAAAATGCATTCAGCCTGAAACAAAGGCAACCAAGGAGGCCAATTGATCTTCAACCGATTCAAATCGTCAGCATTCCTCATGGTTGCTGAAAAAAGATGGGCCAGAATTGTCTCTGTGATAGCAGCCTGCATGCTCTTTAGCGCTATATATGCAGCATGGAATGGCCTGACGCCTGTATATGTTTCATCATGCAGCATAAAGATTGATGAGGCCCGCGCCACTGACGGTTTTATTAACAGACTTCTTTCTGCACCTTCTGATAATATAGAGACACAGCAGGTAATCATACAGAGCCATGATTTTATTAAAAGGGTTGCCTTACAACTCTCCTTGATCGATTCTGATAAACCAGCAGACCAGATGGTTATTGAGGATTTAAGATCAAAAATTTACACTGAAAGGGAAGGCAAAACAGATATCCTCCGCATAAAGGTGCTGGACAAAGACCCCGAGAAGGCCTTTAGAATCGCAGAAACAGTCTCCTCTACATTCATTGCATCCTACAGGGAAGCCCATGATAAAAGGCTTGATGAGGTTATTGCCCATATAATTGAAGAGCAGCAGACCACAGGCGATAAACTTAAGGCTAAAGAGGAAGAGCTTGAAGGGTTTATGAGGGAAAACAGGCTAATCTCTATTGATCTTGAGGGTGAGGCGCTGCTTTCGAAGAAAAATGAGATAGAGGGGAAGAGTGGTAAAAATGATGCCGCCATAGGAAAGGAACTGGAAAAGGTAAATGAGAACATAGACCTCCATATGGATAAAAAGATAGAATTTGACCGGCTTAAGATGGAGGTCGAATCGTTAAGGAATATAGCCTCCTTTTTAGAGGAAAAGAGGCAGGAGGCCATGATAAGAAAGGCGGAAAACCCGGATGATGCAAGGGTTGTAAGCCCGGCTCTGCGCCCCCTCCGGCCATTCAATAAACCTGATTATCTGAAAATCCTGCTGACAGGGCTTATAGCTGGTATTGTCCTCGGGCTGATCCTGACCATAATAATTGAATATATAGGCCACTCTTACGCCTTCCTTGATAAGCTGGAAAAGGAGCTGAAAACTGGGGTTATAGGGATAATCCCTGCCATAGACCCAAAGGATTTTCCGTCCGTGAGCAGCAGGCGGATAGGGGCAGGAGCATCATCTGAAAAATCCATTTCACTTATTACACATCTTGAACCCAGGACAATTATTTCCGAGAGCTTCAGGGGCTTAAGGGCAAATATACAGGCTGCCTGCGAAGGGGGGAAGATAAAGACCATAGCGGTAACAGGCAGCTACCCTGGCGAAGGCAGAACAATGGTATCTGTAAACCTTGCAATAAGCCTTGCACAGGCAGGCCTCAGGACGCTTCTTGTGGGGGTAGACCTTATAAACCCTGATCTTTCCAGGAGGGTTTACCTTGAAGAATCACCCGGCCTGACAGATATACTGCTTGGAGCTTATAAATGGAAAGAGACAGTAAAGACAGTCACAGATATGATTATGGGCGGTATGACCTTTGACCAGCTTATCTCCACGCCGGGCCTGGATAGACTCAATATCATTACAAGCGGGGCGCTGCCAGATAAACAGGGTGAACTTCTTGGTATAAAAGGGTTTGCAGAGTTTCTTGATACGGTAAAAAATTTCTATGATGTTATAATCCTTGATTCTTCCCCCCTGCTTTCCAGCTCAGATGCTGCCATCCTGGCTGCAAAGGCAGATGGCACATTTGTAGTATATAACCCTGAACAGGTCTCTGTGCGAGCCATTAAACGTACCCTTGCGCAGCTTTCGCGGGTAAGCAGCAATATCATGGGCATAGTCCTTAACCGTGTCAGGCCCGGCCTTATCCCGCATGCGCTCAGAGAAAAATATGAGGCGGCTCAAACAGGCGGCAGTGAAGTTCATGCACCTGATAAAAAGAAAGGCTTTTTAAGGGGGCTTATATCCCTTGTTGCCATTATCATTATTATTGCCGTATTGTATTGGAAGTATGATGCCATCTTTCCCGGAAGGCCCGAGATTAAGGAGGTTGTGAATAGCAGTGAAAGAGATGCGGTGTTTAAACCTCAAAAGCCGGATAGAGCCGAAGTAAAGCGCCGGGAGCCAGAGCTTCCTGCCTCAAATGTGCAGGAGGAAAAACCTAATGAAAAGGTGATTGCCCCTGAACCCCCTTCGCCCGCTGAGACAGAGGCAGGGCTTGTTTATCAGGAGGGCAGATACCCATATTCTGTTTACCTTGGGTCATTTGACAGTACTGCTCAGGCAAGGAGTGCACTTGATAAGTATTCAAAGGCAGGTATCGACGCCTTCTGGGTAAAGGTAAATCTTGGTGAAAAGGGGATATGGTACAGGGTCTATTCAGGCGAGTTTGCTGATAAAGAGGGCGCAGAGGCCTTTATCAATGAAAAGGCCATAAAGGATGGCGAGATAAAAAAGACCGCCTATGCTGTATATACAGGGAGTTTTACTGACAAAGAGGCCCTTCTGGGCATGATAAATATCCTGAAACAAAATGATTTCTCACCATATATTATTTCGGATGAAAATTACGATAATCTCCTTGTAGGCGCATTTCTTACAAAGGCCGGGGCAGATGAACTGAGCACGGAGCTGACAAATCTTGGCATCAGTAACAGTGTGGTATTGAGATAGGGCAGATCTATTTCTCCCTCACACTAAAACCAAGTTCCCTTATGAGCGCAAGATCATGCTCAAGGGTTCTCCCTTCTGTGGTCAGATAGTTTCCTGTCATCATGCCGCTTGCGCCCGCAAAAAATATAAGGGGGTGCAGCTCCTTAAGATTCTTTTCACGTCCGCCGCAGATGATGATCTCCTTATCGGGTAGATAATACCTGAAAAAGGCGATTATCTTGAGACATTTAATTGGTGTAAGGCTGTTCATCCCGCCATATGGTGTGCCCGGTATGGGCACAAGAAAGTTGAGGGGTATTGAGTCAACATCAAGCCCCTTTATATCAGATGCAAGCTCAAGGATCTGCTCATCGGTTTCACCTATCCCGAATATACCACCCGCACAGACCTCCATGCCTGCCCGTTTTGCAGCCTTTATTGTTGCTATTCTCTCGTCATAGGCGTGGGTTGTGCACACCTTATTAAAAAGGCTCCTGCTTGTTTCCAGATTGTGGTGATACCTGGTTATGCCTGACTTCACTATAAGCTGCATATCCTCATCCTTTAGGATGCCCAGTGACACGCACTTTTTTATTTTTTTATGGTCAAGCCCCTTCATGGCATCAATTACCGCCTCTACATCACGGCGGGGTAGACCTCTCCCTGTTGTAACGATGGAGTATCTGTTTATTGGGCTCTCCTGTGCATAGAGGCCGCCCCTTAACAGCTCCTCCCTTGGCAAAACAGGGTAGACTGGCGCTGTTGTATTTGAAAAGGAGGACTGCGAACAGAATTTACAGTCCTCAGAACACTTGCCTGATTTGCCATTGCAGATGGTGCAGAGGTGAATCTTTCTACCGAAAAAATATTGTCTTAGAATATCTGCTCCACCCATGATGGATAAAAGCTCATCATCAGGGGCTGAAAGGATTTTCAGGTATGTTGAGTCATCCAGGGCCTTTCCATCCAGAATGCCCTCTGCCAGTTCTAAATAGTATCTGTTATTTTTCATATCCTCTTTCCAAAATATCTGCTGAAACTCTCTTTTAGTATTTCCGGGGTTATGATCACCAGCGGCTCTACCTCTGCTATCACCTTTACGCCGCCAAAATGCTCTATTGCATCACGGTTACCTTTATTAAGCGGGCCGTTCATTACAACACCGAATATCCCGATATTCTCCTGTCTCAGCCGGCTTATTGATAATAATGTATGGTTGATTGTTCCAAGGCCGCTCCTTGCTACAATTAATACAGGTGCATTACATCTTTTCATAAGATCAATCATAAGCTCTTTTTCATTCAGTGGCACCATTATGCCGCCCGCCCCCTCTATCAGGAGGGTTTCGCCCTGAGAAACCTGCGGGATGATAAACTGTTCAATATCAATATGTTTGCCCTCAAGCGCGGCTGATTCATGGGGTGAAAGGGGAGCCCCAAGCCTGTAGGTTTCAGGAAAAAAACAAGATTCATCAATACCCGTGTGTTTTTTAACCCACTCAGTATCTGTAATGTCCGTTAACCCGCTCTGCACAGGTTTCCAGTACCTTGCCTTAATGCCTGACATTAGCATAGCAGAGACAAGGGTCTTGCCAATGCCTGTGTCTGTGCCTGTAATGAATAGCCTCTCTGGAAATTTTAATTTTGTCTCTCTCATTATTGGTTAATCTCCTGCCACCTCCTGAAGAGATCAAGTAACATATCAATATGCCCCTCATTGTGGGCAGCGGTTATGGCAATTCGTATCCTTGATCCGCCCTCAGGCACAGTGGGGGGGCGGAAGGTGGTTAAAAGCACATTGTTATCTAAAAGCCATGCGGATAGCCTTAATGCCTCTGCTTCATCCCCGATAATCACAGGGATTATGTGCGTTACGGATTTTCCAGTATCATACCCCAGTCCTGCCAGCCCCTTCCGGAGCCTTGCGGAATTTGCCATGAGCCCTTCACGCTCCTTATCCATCTGCGGTATCATCTCAATGGCGGCATCTATTGCGCCGATTACACCTGGCGGAAGTGCGGTAGTGTATATGAATCCGTTGCAGAAATTGATTATATAATCCCTCATCATATTGTTTGATGAGACATATGCCCCGAATGCGCCCACAGCCTTTGAGAATGTGCCCATGACCATATCAACATCTTTATTGCTGCTGACGCCCATCCCGTTTTTACCAATAACACCTGTTGCATGGGCCTCATCAACAACGAGCAGGGCATTAAACCTTTCTGATAATGTGATGAGATTATCAATGTCACACATGTCACCATCCATGCTGAATATGGATTCCGTTACAATAATTCTTCTTGTATAGTTCGCTGCGCCTTTTTTAAGGATACCTTCAAGGTGATCAAGGTCATTATGCTGAAATGGCGCCACATGACAGCGGGAGAGCTTGCAACCCTGAATAATGCTGTTATGATTTAAAAGATCAGAAAGGATAAGCGTATCTGGATCGGTAATGGCAGGAAGAAGGGATACATTTGCCTGGAACCCGGAGTTAAAGACAATGGCCCCCTCCTGGCCTGTAAGCCTTGCCAGCCTTGCCTCAAGTTCGTCAAAGCAGCTAAGGTTCCCGCACACAAGCCTAGATGCGGTAGAGCCTGCACCATACCTTTCAGTATATTCAATCATCCGCTGTTTAAGAATGGGGTGGTTTGAAAGGGCAAGGTAGTCATTTGAGCAAAAGTTGACCATCCTGCGCCCATTTACCTCCACCTCGCCGCCAGTCAGGGGAACCACGGTCTTAAGGCTGCGAAGAAGGTGCCGGTTTTTCCGCTCTTCAAGTGCAGCGGATATAAAACTGTATTTATTCAATTTGCAAAAATTACCCCTCTGCAACCTTTATCATTGCATCTATTATTATATCAAGCTCATGATCCTGGATTATGTAAGGCGGCATGGTGTAGATAACCCTGCCAAATGGCCTGAGCCATACGCCCAATCCTGCAATCCTCTCCTGGACAGATTTCTGATCAACCGGCTTTTTCATCTCTATAACACCGATTGCGCCAAGCGCCCTGACATTAGCCACTTTGGAGCCATTCGCACAGGCCATTAACCCCTGTTTTAGCCTTGCCTCAATTTCACCTATCCTCCTTTTCCAGGGCATGGATAAAAGGAGCTTTATGCTTGCAACAGCAACAGAGCAGGCAAGTGGGTTTGCCATAAATGTAGGGCCATGCATAAATGCCCCCTCTTTGCCGGATGATATGGTCTCTGCCACCTCTTTTGTTGCAATGGTGGCGGCAAGGCTCATGTAGCCCCCTGTAATGGCCTTGCCCACACACATGATATCCGGGCAGATTCCCGCCTTTTCACAGGCAAAGAGGCTCCCTGTCCGGCCAAAACCTGTTGCTATTTCATCTGCTATAAAAAGCACATTATATTTTTTGGAAAGCTCACGCACCCTTTTTACATATTGAGGAGAGTAAAACCGCATGCCGCCTGCCCCCTGTAAAACAGGCTCAATGATAATGGCGGCTATCTCATGGTGGTGATCATGAAGGATTTGCTCCATGCCCTTAATATCATTTTCATTCCACTCCTCGTTATACCCTGTAGCCGGGGCATCCGCAAAAAACTGTTTTGGGATTACCTCTTTGAACATCTGGTGCAGACCTTCAGGGTCACATACAGACATGGCCATAAAGGTGTCGCCATGATAACCGGATTTTATTGTGAGCAGCCTCTTTTTTTCCGGCTTGCCAGCAGCATACCAGTACTGGATTGCCATCTTTATAGCGATCTCAACCGCCACAGAGCCGGAGTCACAGAAAAAGACCTTTTCAAGGCCATGAGGGGTGATCTCGACTAGGAGGGAAGCTAGCTCAATTGCCGGTTTATGTGTAAGCCCGCCAAACATGACATGGGCCATCTCTTTTAACTGGGTTTCAATAGCCCTGTTGAGCACAGGGTGGTTATAGCCGTGTATTGCCGACCACCATGATGAGATGCCATCAATCAGCTCGGTTCCATCCATAAGCCTGAGCCTTACACCGTTTGCTGATGCAACCGGGTAAACAGGCAGGGGCGAGGTCATTGAGGCATACGGGTGCCAGACATGCTCCCTGTCAAAACCTATCAACTGTTCATAAGAACTTAAATTCATCAAAAACCTGCCTTATACCTTCTTTAAAAAATAGGCTACAATACTAAAACCCCCGGTCATGGCAAGTCAATAAATATTCAAAGTTGATTATTTTTACCCTGACAGGTATGATGCAAATAAATAAAAAGCTTAACAATTAAATGGAAATCCCAGACATTAAGAATAATTAAGGCTTATACTATCAGGGTATTGAGATGAAAAATATAGAGGAAAATTATCAACGTATAGCAGATGATAAACGCATATTTGATATCCGTTTCTGGCAATCCCAGGGAGATTTGGCAATTTTTAATGCTGTTACAGAAATGCTTAATGATTATTTTCTTATTCGAGAAATAAATGCTGACGAGTCCCGACTTCAGAGAACTGTTGAAAGCTTTCGAAAAGTATAAAGTCCGCTATCTAATAGTAGGCGGATATGCAGTGATGAAATACAGCGAACCACGATTTACGAAGGAGCTTGATTTATTTATTGCAACTGATCGGGAAAATGCAAATAGTGTTTACACCGCTTTAAAGGAATTTGGTGCACCCCTTGAAAAACTTACTGCGGATAACTTTTCACAAAAAGGTTATTTCTATCAAATGGGTAGACCTCCATTACGTGTTGATATAATGATGTCAATTCCAGGAGTAGAGTTTGATGAGGCTTGGAAAAATCGTGAAGTTGTAGAATTGAATGAATCAAAAATATTTTTTATATCCAAATCCGACCTTATTCGGGCTAAGGAAGCGAGTGGGAGAGAGCAAGACAAAATAGATGTTTCATATCTAAAAAACACTGAAACACGTTAACCTGGAAAATAAAACCCCCGGTCATGGCAAGTCAATAAATATTCAAAGTTGATTATTTTTGCCCTGACAGGGATGATGCACCTGCTTCATAAATAAAGAATTACACAACTATTTAAAAGAATTACTAATTTTCTAGGTTTTCTTTTTGTATGATTATCCAAAAAAATAAAGGTAGCCGGAATTGGTAAATCACATATGGAAAGTATGAAAACACCAAACGAACCACTATCATATCCACCGCATTACCCTCCTAAGGATCAATGGAAGAAATTTTTTATTGGAGTTCGGTGGATTGGCCCCGATCTTTCTTTCTTCAAAGATTTAAGAAGGCAACAGAGCGAGAGGACATCCGAGTGTATGTCTGTTTGGGAGAGCACTGATCAAAAAGAATTTGCAAACATCTTCGGTGATGAGTGTAATAAATTACTTCGATGGCCTACACCCTATTTCTTACCAGAAGATAAATTTGAAGTTATCCTGGGTGGTCCCAAGTTTGATATGATTGGTTGTGGTGAAATTGAAGAAATAATTGAAGCAATTGAAAAGCACATAGGTTACAAAATACCTGAAGAATTTTGGCAATTTTCCGAGACTAAAACACTTGGTGAAGTAATAACCGAAATACTTGCAATAACCAAAAGTGAATAACTTCACATGACTGGGCAAAAAGATATCATCCAGTCATATGAAGCAATCTTACAATTGGGAGATATATGGCGAAGTTTTTATTTTTTATTATTCTGGTTCTGATGAATTGTACAATTCTGCATGGTGCGGATGTCAATTACGGATTATCAGCTGAAGCCTCTGCACTTGAAACGCAGAGTCTAAGTCACCAGTTTTATTCTGAGAGGCTTCTCATTCTTTGGATACTTAAGCCGAGCAAACATCCCAGTCAGGTAGTTTGGGTTCCAACCCAACAGCCTTTTAATCGATGGATGAAAAGTAATTGATTGGATTGTAATCTAAACGTGTTATTATTCGGAATATGGATTTGAATATTGTTGGGTTGCTTCGCTTAACTCAACCTACTTATCTGTGCTCTTTAACAACTAATTCGGTGATTAATAAATGAAGATATATTTTGCAGGCCATCTCTTTTCATTAGCTGAACGCAGATTCAATACCTCTCTCACTGAGAAGCTGGTAGCTCTTGGTTTTGCTGTTTTTCTTCCTTAAAGATATGGATTTTCATAACGCGCCTTAAGCCCGCATAATTCCGAGCTTATCCAGCGCATTGTTTTTTATTATGTTGATTATCTTTGTTCCCTTTACTGTAAATTCTTCTGTGCCATTGTAAAACACAAAGCCTGGTTCACATATCTCCCCTGTGGTTTTCATAAACCGTTCAATCCCTTTTAAAAAATCCTTTGTAAAAGTAGCCGCTGACTTGATTTCTATGGGGGTCAGCTTTCTGTTTTTTCTTACTATCAGGTCTATCTCATTACCATATGTATCCCTGTAAAAATATAAATCAGGCCTCTTGCCTGAGTTATAATAACCTTTCAATACCTCAAGAATAATAAAATTTTCGTACAATCCACCCCTTAGAGGGTCCCTTTCCGCCTGAGTAGCCGAATCTATCCCCAGTAAAAATGATGCCAGGCCAGTATCTGTAAAATATATCTTTGGAGATTTAATTACACGTTTACCTATGTTTTCAAAATATGGAGAAAGTTCAAATATTATAAAAGATGCCTTTAATACGCTTATCCAGTTTTTTATGGTTGTTGAAGAGACACCAATATCATTGCTGATAGATGTAAAATTAATGACCTGCCCGATCCTGCCCGCTAGCAGGAGGAGAAATTGCTGAAATATTCGCAGGTCTTTGAGGTTAATAAGCGCCCGTACATCCCTTTCAACATATGTTTGCACATACCCATTATAAAAACGATTAGGATTAATGGCTTCATTATGAATACGGGGAAAGGCTCCCTGATAGATAATCTCAAATGGTTTGATCTCTTTTTGAAATCCAGCCAGTTCACCGGTTGAAAAAGGAAGCAGAGTAAGGATTGATGTTCTTCCTGCCAGGGTCTGACTGATTGATTGATGCAGCTCTGGCTGGTGACTTCCTGTTAGGATGAACATCCCTTTTGACTGCGCATTATCAACAATACCTTGTATATAAGAGAGCAGTTGAGGAATTCTCTGGATTTCATCCAGTACGGCTCCATCAGGCAGATTATTTAAAAAACCTCTTGGATCGGATTCAACAACCAGCCTGATATCTGGGTTTTCAAAAGAATAATAGGGCTTGTCAGGGAAGGTCATTTTTACAAGGGTTGTTTTTCCGGACTGACGCGGCCCTAATATAGTTACCACCGGGTATTCTTTACTTGCTTCAATCAGCTCTTTTGTGATTGTACGAGTTATCATGTGGGGAAGATATTAAATAAACATGAAAATGTCAACTTTAACTTGAGATTTTCACGATTTCGTCAGATAGGGTGGAATAACAACCAAACATTATTTATTGGATAAAAAGATAAATGATTGGTGTTGCTTGTCTGATTAGGTTGCTTCGCTCAACAAACCGACTAATAATAATTTCAATTAAATTATTGCTAATATTCTTTATCAGAGAAGGCTTTTTACCCGGATAATATTATTGTTGACATCTAAATATTACCCGGGTATTATTCTGTTCAAAATTCAATATAAAGGAATGGAAATGGGGAAACAAGATATAAAAAATTGTACTGCATTTAAAGGTGAAAAGTGTGTTGCTTCGGGTAGTCTTTTAGATGTGGCATTAAAGGTGAAAGGGATAATTGATCAGGATAAGGATGCTTCCATACTCATTTTTGATGATGAAACAAGTGAAGTTATTGATGTGGATTTTCGGGGCACTGCTCAGGATGTCCTTAAAAGTGTGGAGGCCGTAATTGGTGCAATGGAGCCAAAAGAGACACCGGCAGATAAAGACCAGAGGCCACAATCGGGGCCGGGTCGTCCAAGGCTTGGTGTTGTATCACGTGAGGTCACACTGCTACCGCGGCACTGGGATTGGCTTAACAGCCAACCGGGAGGGGCATCTGTTGCACTTCGTAAACTTGTTGAGGAGGCAAGAAAGGCGAACAGCGGTAAAGAGAGGGTGCGAAAGGCGCAGGAGGCCACATACAGGTTTATGACCACTATGGCAGGAAACCTCCCTGGTTATGAAGAGGCAACAAGGGCATTGTATGCAAATGACCCGGATCGCTTTAAAACCCTGATTGCTTCATGGCCTTCTGATATCAGGGCATATGCCGAAAGGCTTGCAGAAGATGCATTTCAGAATGGGTAAACAGGGTCGGGATTTACTCCCGACCGACATTTAATTTAATAAAACAGCATCTTACAACTGGTGGGGTATAAAACCCTACCCTACGAAAAACCAGCCTATCACCTAAAAATGACATTTTGTCACAGCCTGTGCGCGGGAATGACATCTATTTCAAGATAAATTCATGTCAATTTCCTGTTGAAAAACCAGAATAAAGGGCATACTATATACCTGATCTTGTACATATATGCAAAGAGAGGTATCAAAATGCAAAATGCTACGCTCCATATAAAGATAGATCCTGAAATTGCTCAGGGATTAAAAGAGCTGTCAAAAAAAAGAGATACATCTGTTGGTGAATTGGTAAGAAGGGCTGTAATATCATGCTATCAACTTGATATTATTAACCTTAATGAGAAGCAGCGGCGTGCGCTTGAGGCATTTCAGGGTGAATATATCAGCCTGGGCAAACTCGCAGAAGAGTTTGGGATGAATATATGGGATATCCGTGAGTGGCTTAAAGAGCACAATATTGTCCAGAACAATTCATTTTTTGAAAGCGACATAAATAATGCCTGACAGGAGATGGATTTTTGATACTGTAACCCTCAGCAACTTCCTTCTGACAGAATCGATCAATATAATAGAAAACAGGTACAGGCAGAGGGCAATCATAACCACCCAGGTTCTGGATGAGCTTTCTGCAGGATTTACAAAATACCCGTTACTCAAAACAATAGACAGCTTAATTGAAAATGGAATTTTCAGCATATGTAAAATGAGCCGGAATGAGCGCAGGGTTTACATTGAGTTAAGCGGCCAGCTTGGTAAAGGAGAGGCATCCAGTATCGCCGTTGCAAGTGAACAGAGATTGATTGTTGTAACAGATGACAGGTTGGCAAGAAGGGTGTGCTCTCAAATGGGTGTGGTCGTAACCGGGACAATAGGTATTATCAAGGCAACTCTTCTGGATGGGACTATAACAGTCAGTCAGGCAAATGCAATCCTTCAAAAGATGACAGATTATGGTTTTTATTCTCCGGTAAGAAAGATCGATGACCTCAAATAAGATTAATCAACACTTCATACAAAGGAAAGATATGAAATTTATAATACGAAAAGGAACCCCTGCTGATTATAAAGAGGTAGAAAATATTACACGGGAGGCATTCTGGAACCTCTATGTGCCGGGCTGTGATGAACACCTGACTATTCACAATATCTGGACACACAGAGACTTTATACCCAATCTATATTATGTGGCAGTTGCAGAAGACAAGATAGCGGGCTGTATCGTCTTTACTGCCTCACATCTGGAAGATGCAAATGGCAGCAGGCTTGATACAGTAACCTTTGGCCCTGTCTGTGTGCTGCCTCCATATCAACACCTTGGAATTGGTGGTGAACTGATAAGAAAAGGTATCTCCGGGGCAAAGGCGATGGGATATCCGGCCATAATCATTTTGGGCGACCCCCATAATTATTGCAGGCATGGTTTTAAAAACAGCAGGGATTTCAATATTTCTAACTCAGAAGGAAAATACCCCCTTGGCCAGCTTATACATCTGCTTGATGAGGGTAAAATCATGGGCAGTAAGACATGGAGGTTTATTTACAGCGATGTGTATAATATAAGTCATGACAACCTGGAGGCCTTTGATAAAGAGTTCCCTGAAAAGGAGAAATGTGAAAAGCCAAGCCAGGTGCTCTTCAATATGCTTGTACGGTCATATATTGAGTAAGATGTTAAACCCCCAGGTCACCCCACTCATACTGGATAATGGTGGTTAAGGCAATGGCAGCGGTCTCTGCCCTTAATATCCTTGAGCCGACAGATACCGGGATAATACCCTCATTCATCATCAGGTTAACCTCCTGGCCTGTAAACCCGCCTTCCGGCCCGATTATCCCTGTAAAATCTTCTGCCGCCTCCTTTTCTCTTAGAAGTCTCTTGAGGTCAGAGCGTTCTTCACCTTCCCAAAGCACCGCCTTTACCCCGTTTTTATCAGCAACCGCCTTTACCATCTCTTTAAATCCGGCTGGTTCAGCTATTACAGCAGGTGTGGGTCTTCCGCACTGTTTAAGGGCGCTAAGGGCTATCATCCGCCAGTGTCTTGTCTTATTTGAAATATAATCTTTATCAGCTTTGATTACAGTTCGTTCCGAAAAAAAGGGTTGTATTAGGGAAACACCGAGCTCTGATGTCTTTTCTACCATGTAGTCCATCATGCGGGGTTTAAGAATCGCCTGGCAGATTTCAATATTGATTGGTGGCGACGGGGTGGCTGGCAGTCTTCTTTTAATGCGGGCATAAACACCATTACGGGATGCCTTTTCTATAACCGCCTCAAAACCCTCACCCTTTCCATTAATGAGGATAAAGGGGTCGTTCGCCTTCATCCTCAGTACCATTGTTATGTGCCTTGCCTCCTTTTCAGGGATTAGACACATGCCGTCAATCTCTATTATCTTTTCAACAAAAAAGCGTCTCATAAACGACCCGCTTATTTCGTCTATCCGAGCGCTTCCCTTATACGCTCCATTGCCTTCTGCACATCCTCATAGTTGTTGAATGCGCTTATCCTTATATAGCCCTGACCGCATTTGCCAAAGCCTGCGCCGGGTGTAACCACAACCCCTGCTTCCTTAAGCAGCCTGTCAAAAAATGCCCATGAATCGGTCTTCCCGTTTACCCAGATGTAGGGGGAGTTTTCGCCTCCTATGCAGTCAAAACCAAGGGTCCTCATCTCCCTCCTTATCAGCGCTGCATTTTTAAGGTAATAATCGGATAGCGCCCTGACCTGCTTCTTGCCCTCGCTGCTGTATACCGCCTCAGCCGCCCTCTGAACCGGGTATGACACACTGTTGAACTTTGTCGTGTGCCTGCGGTTCCATAGGCCGTTCAATGGCACCTTTTCACCAGTAGATGTATAAGCGCAGCAGCTCTTTGGCACCACGGTAAAGGCGCATCTTATGCCTGTAAAGCCTGCGGTCTTTGAAAAGCTCCTGAACTCTATGGCAACATCCCTTGCGCCATCTATCTCAAATATGGATTTGGGCAGGGCGTCATCCCTTATAAATGCCTCATAGGCCGCATCATATAGAATAACCGCCCTGTTTTCCCTTGCATAATCCACCCATCTTTTAAGCTCTTCTTTTGAAATGGTTGCGCCTGTTGGATTATTGGGAAAGCAGAGGTAAATAAGGTCAACCTTCTTATCAGGGAGCTCAGGCACAAAACCGTTTTTAGCGGTGCCATCAAGATAAACAATACCATCATATCTGCCATTGTTGTAAAAACCTGTGCGGCCTGCCATAACGTTTGTATCAAGGTAGACAGGATAAACAGGGTCAGGTATGGCAACAGTAATGTCTGTTGCAAATATCTCCTGGATATTACCGCAGTCACACTTTGCGCCATCGCTCACAAAGACCTCATCAGGGGAAACATCAATACCCCTTAACTGGTAATCATTCTTTGCGATAGCCTCCCTCAAAAAATCATAACCCTGCTCAGGGCCATATCCCCTGAAGGTTTTAATATCCTTCATCTCGTCTGCGGCCCTGTGCATTGCATCAATACACGCCTGTGGAAGCGGCCTGGTAACATCTCCGATCCCGAGTTTAATTATCTTCTTTTCGGGGTTTTCCTTCTGAAAGGCAGCAACCCTCTTTGCAATATCAGAAAAGAGGTAAGATGACTGAAGCTTTTTGTAGTTCTCGTTTATCCTTATCATTATATCCTCCGGCTTGAATACCTTATTTTTTTAGAGGGTTATAGACATAAATGAGACAAAAGAAAAGAGATTTATTACTGCAATATATATCTTTAGCCTGGTTTCTGATTGTCGGCATGAGTGTTTGCAATGGAGGTATAACTGATATACAATACAGGAAAAAGTTAGTCATGGCTTTGTCTGTATGAAGGGTTGCTTTGTAAGTTCTTTATAATCCAAACCTATAATATAAGGAGGTTCTATGGCTATTATCACGATTTCAAGAGGCACCTACAGCGGGGGCAAGGCGGTAGCAGAGGAGTTGGGCCGTAAACTGGGGTATCCGTGCATCAGCAAGGAGATAATACTTGATGCAGCCGAAGAGTTCGGTGTGCCTGAGAGCAAGCTCACCGCAGCAATGGAGGAGCCCCCAAAGGCATGGATCGAGACCCCAGCAAAAAAGATCGCACATCTTAATTATGTAAGATATGCCCTGCTCAAACGTGCAAAAGAAAATGATCTTGTCTATCACGGTTATGCCGGACACCTGCTTCTTGGCAATATCTCCCATGTAATCCGTGTAAGGGTGATAGCTGACATGGAATACCGCATCAAGGCGGCAATAGAAGATAAAAAAATGACGCGCAAAGAGGCTATTAACTTTATAAAAAAACTTGATAAACAGGGGCTCAACTGGACAAGATTTTTATACGGTGTGGACTGGAATGACCCTGCTTTATACGATATAGTTATTAATCTTGATCGTATAAGCGTGGGGAGCGCTGTGGATATCATCTCAAGGATGGCCGGCATGGATGAATTCAGGCCTGATGAAAACTCTGTACGCGCACTTGATAATCAGGTGCTGAGCAGCCTGGTCTGGGCAGCCCTTGCAAAGGATAAAAGGACAAACAACGCAAACCTTCAGGTGGTTAGTGATAATGGAAAGGTTACCGTATCAGGCAGCGTAGGTTCAAAAAGATCTCTAACAGCAATTGATGAGGTTACAAGAGGGGTTAAAGGTGTTAGAGAGGTAATAAATGAGGCAGGGATAGGCGCTGACTGGCAGTGGTGAAAAAATAATTTAATGGAGAAATATGATGTTTAAATTACCTTTTGCAAGACTATGTTTCTGCGTTTTTCTGGTTTTTTTCATGTCCCTGCCCCTATATGCGGGGCCCAGCGTCAGATCATTCAGATGCGGAAACAGGGTCGTAAAGGTTGGCGATAAAAAGGTTGACATCATGACCATATGCGGGGAGCCTACATCAAAAGAGGTTATCGGCACTGATGAAGAGGGATATTATTCTGAAAGAGAGGAGGGTCCGCTCTTTCCTGAAGAAAAGTATAGGGATGGCGCATACGAAAGCAAGACAGTAAAGATGGAGGATTGGTACTATAACTGTGGCCCACGCAATTTCAGCTATATCCTCTCATTTAAGGGGAGTGTGTTAAAGGAGATTAGACAGACAGGTTATGGAGAGGGTAAATCCGATTGTGACAGGTCCTTTTCCCATAAGGAGATGCCCCCTGATGTTCCTGAAGAGGAGTCTATTGAAAAGAGTGTGTGTGACAGGACCCTGAAACCCTTTACAGAGCTCTCCAGTAAGACCGGCATTCCTGCTGATCTACTTATAAAAGAGGCAATAAATTATCTTTATATTAAATACTCCGGCGACTGAGAGGCCTTTTAGCATAATGCAATGGAGAAATGATCTCTTGATTAATAAAAATAGTTGTGGTAGCTCACAGTTTCACTTAAAAAATCAATATATTGGATTAATCATACATATAACGGTTTACAACATGAAGCAAGGAGGAGCAAATGGATCTTGGGTTTAAAGGAAAGGTGGCGCTGGTGACAGGGGCAGGCAGCCAGATAGGCTTTGGTAAAGAGATTGCCCTCTCTCTCGCACGTGAAGGCTGTGCAGCAGTGGGTGTGACAGATATCAATCTTGATGATGCGAAGCTTACCTGCGAGGCAGTAAAGGCCCTTGGCGTAAAGAGCATAGCGCTTAAGGCCGATGTTACAAACAAGGCCGAAGTGGATATGATGGTCAAGGAGATGATAAAGGAGCTGGGTGATATTGACATCCTGTGCAATGTAGCAGGCGCAATCATGTCTACAGGCCCATTTGAAGAACAGGACCCGGCCATATGGATGAAAGAGGTTTCTCTCAATCTCTTTTCTCCCATGTTTGTATCAGCAGCAGTCCTTCCATGCATGAGGAAAAAGGGAAAGGGCGCTATCGTTAATATTGGTTCAGGCAGCTCACACATGTACACGCACGGTGTGGGTGTTTATGCCCAGGCAAAGGGCGCCCTTGATGTGTTTACAAAGCAGCTTGCAACAGCAGAGGCAAAAAACAGGATAAGGGTAAACTGCGTTGCCCCGGGCCCTGCACCAACAAACTTTATCAAGGCCCCTGATAAACAGGCGGTTATTGAGTTTCTGAAAAAGGAGCTCCCCCTTGGAAGGGCAACCTCAGCTCAGGATATAGCAAATGCAACACTGTACTTTGCATCAGATATATCCATTGATGTAACAGGCCAGGTACTGCATGTATCAGGAGGGTCTGTGATGTAGGTATTTTTGCCTCCTCCTGAATCATGAATCAAAGACATTCAGGAGGAGCTAACCTGTCAGGGCACATTAAGAAATTAAGCCGGGATCAGGGTGTTTTGAATGCAGGAGTAGCAATTAATGTAAATTTTAACCACGGAGGGCACGGAGAACACGGAGTTTTTTTTTAAAGCTTTCATTTGGTGTTCTACATGCTCTGTGGTCAGGTATAAAAATGCATAACACCAGTAATTGTAGAGACAAGGCATGCCTTGTCTCTACGGTGTTTGGAATAATAGGTCTGACAGAAAGGACATTTAATACAAGGTATTTCATGGAGTAAATATGATAACGAAAACTTTTCATATCCCGAATATATCGTGCGGTCACTGCGTAAGGAGCATTAAAGATGAGCTTGAAGAGATCATCGGGGTGTCAAGGGTGGATGGCGACCCTGAAAAAAAGTTGATAACAGTGGAATATGAGACCCCTGATGCACTTAAAACCATCCGTGAAACCCTTATTGATATGAATTATCCACCTGAAGATTAAAGCATTATTTTATTTGTCCTGCTTTATTTTTCTCTTTTTCTCTTCTGTAAAAATAGGCAGGAACAAAACCGTAAATATCATGTCTAAACCCCGTTATATGGCCATTTTCTGCCATCTTTTACCTTGACTAAGAGAGGTATATAGATTAAAAGTAAATGTTCAAATTATTAAAATAACTAAAAAAATTAATCATTTACTATTATTTTAAATACTTATAGCGGTTTATAAATTATGGAAAAAGCAAGCACAGTTACTGAAGATCGCAGAAAAAAAATTGATCGGTTAAAAGAGTTAGGCATTAATCCATTCCCGGCAGGTTTCAAATTCAACTTTGATTCAAAAAAGGCTATTGAAAGGTTCGGAGGGATTTCGGGTGAGGAGCTCGAAAAGGACACCACCCAATACACCTTTGCAGGCAGGATAATGGCCATGAGGGTATTCGGCAAGGCCGCATTTATCCATATCAAGGACAACGCCGGTAAGATACAGGCATATATCAGAAAGGACAAGGTGGGTGATAAGGGCTATGAGCTTTTCAAGCTGATGGACATAGGCGACTATATAGGTATAACAGGCTCATTTTTCAAGACAAAGACCGATGAGCTGACCATACTCGCAACCGAAATAAGGCTCCTTACCAAATCATTAAGGCCGCTTCCTGAAAAGTGGCACGGGTTAACTGATGTTGAAACAAGATACAGGCAGCGTTATGTAGACCTTATCGTAAATGATGATGTGAGGGAGGTCTTTATAACGAGGAGCAGGATAATCAGTTTTTTCAGAAACTACTTCAACTCACAGGGCTTTCTTGAGGTTGAAACACCCATGATGCAGACCATCCCGGGCGGCGCAACAGCAAGGCCCTTTAAGACCTATCACAATGCCCTGGGCATGGACCTTTATCTGAGGATAGCGCCTGAGCTCTTTTTAAAGAGGCTTGTTGTGGGCGGCCTTGACAGGGTCTATGAGATTAACCGGAATTTCAGGAATGAGGGGATATCAGTAAAACACAATCCTGAGTTTACCATGATAGAGTTCTACATGGCCTATGCAACCTATGAAGATCTCATGCTTCTTACTGAAGACCTTTTCAGCAGGCTTCTTGCAGAGATAAAGGGGAGCCTCATAATAGAGTATCAGGGCCAAAAGATCGATTTTACCCCTCCATGGAAAAGGATATCTCTATATGATGCTATCAGGGATATAGGCGGCACAGGTGATGAGGTATTAAAGGATTTTGAAGCGGCAGTCAATTTTGCCCAGTCAAAAAAGATACCCATACTCAAGACAGACAGCCATGTAAGGGTGCTTGAAAAGATCTTTGACGAACTGGTTGAACATAAGCTTGTGAACCCCACCTTTGTTACAGGGTATCCTACTGAGATATCACCCTTATCAAGGAAGAATGATCAAAATCCTGATATTGTTGACAGGTTTGAGCTCTATATTACAGGCAAGGAGATTGCGAACGCATTTACAGAGCTGAATGACCCGGATGATCAGCGTGGTCGGTTTGAAAAACAGGTGGCCTTGAGAGAGGCCGGTGACGATGAGGCGCAGTACATGGATGAAGACTTTGTTACTGCCCTTGAATATGGCCTGCCGCCTACTGCAGGAGAGGGTATCGGCATAGACAGGGTAGTTATGCTTCTAACTGATTCGCCCTCAATAAGGGATGTAATACTCTTCCCTCATATGAGACATAAACAGCAATGACATGAAAGGGATGCCCCCGTAAATTGTGCGGGGGTTTCATTTTTTTAATGATACTTGAACTCTTTTTAAGCCTGAGATACCTGAAGGCAAAACGAAAACAGGCCTTTATCTCCATAATATCGGTCATCTCCATTCTGGGCGTAATGGTGGGTGTGATGTCCCTTATTGTTGTCCTTTCTGTAATGAACGGGTTCAGGGCAGAGCTCATGTCAAGGTCATTAGGGATAATGCCCCATATATGGATAAGCAGCCATGAGGGGAATATAACCGGCTATGACAAGATTATAGATGGCCTGAAATCTGTTCACGGGGTGAAAGATATATCCCCATCCATCATGAAGGAGTTGATCCTTCAGTCCTCCTACACAACAGGGGTAATTCTGCGAGGTGTTGATCCTGAAAGGATAACAGAAATAATCGGCATAAAGAATATGATGCAAAGCGGGGATATCTTATCCCTTAAAAGCACTGGCGAAGATATCCCTAATGTGATTATCGGGAGTGAACTTGCAAAAAGCCTCAGGATCGGTGAGGGGGACATAATAAAGCTCAATTCTCCAAACGGAAGGCTTACCCCCATTGGCAGAATCCCCAGAAAGCAAAACTTCAGGGTGACAGGCATCTTTTCTTCAGGGCTGATGGAGTATGACCAGCGGCTTGTCTTTGTATCCTTTAGCGAGGCACAGAGGCTCTTTGGCATGGAAGGGCAGGCAACACACCTGGAGGTAAAGGTGGACAATACTGAACAGTCTGATATTTCAGCCAAAAAAATCAGGGAAATACTTAAGAGTGATTATTCAGTTATTGACTGGAAGGAGTTCAACCGCAGCCTGCTCGGGGCGCTCAAGCTTGAAAAAACCGCCATGTTCATCATACAGATCATGATAGTCATGGTGGGGGCGCTTAATATCATAAGCGTCCTTGTTATGACAGTGCTGGAAAAGGCAAAGGATATTGCCATCTTGAGGACAATGGGCACCTCAAAAAGGAGCATCATGAGCATATTCATGATACAGGGGCTTATTGTAGGCATAACCGGCACCCTTGCAGGGGTGATATCGGGCCTGGCCATCTGTTTTCTGATCTCAAAATATATATTTATCGAGATACCATCTGATGTCTATCCTGTGTCCACACTTCCTGTGCTGGTTGATTATGTTGATGTTACGGCTGTGACAATAGCAGGGTTCCTCCTGTCATTTTTAACTACTATATACCCCTCATGGCATGCGTCGCGGCTTAACCCGGTTGAGACCCTGAGGTATGAGTAGATGATCCTGGGATATGATATATGCTTGAATTAAAAGATATCTATAAGTCATACAAAAATAACGGGAACAGCATAGATGTTCTCAAGGGGATCAGTATCACCATAAATCAGGGGGATACCTTAGCCATAATCGGCGCATCAGGCGCAGGCAAATCCACACTCCTTAATATCATGGGCGCACTTGAACTGCCCTCATCGGGCAGCGTAAGGATCAATGGACGGGATACTGTTAACCTGGATGAAAATGCGCTCTGCCGCATGAGAAACAGGGAGATAGGATTTGTTTTCCAGTTTCATCACCTGCTCCCGGAATTTAATGCAATAGAAAATACATTGATGCCGGCCCTTATATCGAGGATGGGGCAAAGGGAAGCAATGGAAATGGCGGAAAACATGCTGGCGAAGGTCGGGCTTGGTAATCGCCTTAATCACAGGATTGGCGAGTTGTCAGGCGGCGAGCAGCAGAGGGTTGCCATAGCAAGGGCCCTTATGATGAGCCCTAAGATACTTCTTGCTGACGAGCCCACAGGAAATCTTGACCGAAATACAGGCAAAGAGATAGTTGATCTTCTTCTCCGCATCAGGGAAGAGGATGGTCTGAGCATGGTGATTGTTACCCATAATCAGCAGCTCGCAGATAACATGACAAAGGTAATGGAGATTGTCGATGGCAAATTACAATAGAAAAGAGCAGGAATTATCCCTGAACAGAACAGCCCGCATTAAACCTGTCAAAAGGATAAATTTTATAGTCCTCTTCATGTTACTGCTTTTTTGCAGCATGTTTTTTATCCCTGCATTTGCATCAGGCATGGACAAGATTGTTGTGGTACCTTTTATGGTGGAATCCGCCGAGTCTGAGGCAAATCTCAATACCACACTGCAGAAATGGCTTTCTGAAGAGATGTCCGGTCTGGGTTATGATGTGTTAAGCGCGGAACTTGTTAACAGAACCCTTGGAGACAATATCTCCTATTCAGAGCCTGAAAAGGGTATAATCCCATTTGCAAAGGCCAATGGCGCAAACTGGGTTATCATTGGTGAGTATAACCGGAAAGAGGGGGGCATCCAGCTCAATGTAAGGGTGCTTGACCCTGGTACCGGCAGATCCCCATTTTCTGTGATGATGGTGGAAAATGACAAAAACAATATCCCTGCCTCTTTAAAAAAGATTGCCGAGAGCCTGAACTCCCAGATGGATAAAAAGGCCCTGGTCTCGGATATCATAATTGAGGGTAATAAAAGGGTGGGTGATGATGCAATACTTATGATCATGGAGAGCAGGAAGGGGGAGCCGTTTGACCAGGTCAAGCTTGACCGGGATCTCAGGACCATCTATAAAATGGGCTTTTTTGATGATGTAAATCTGGTCACATCAGACAGCCCGGATGGCAAGGTGATAACCTTTAGCCTCACAGAAAAGCCCACTATTATCAAGATCAGCTTTCAGGGAAATAAACAGAAAAAGGATGACAAGCTGACAGAAGAGCTAGGTATAAAGGCCTATTCTGTTCTTAACCGTAATGAGATAAAGCAGAGCATTAACAGGCTGACAGAGTTCTACAAGAATGATGGGTATTATAATGTTGATATACAGGAAAAGATCAAGGAGCTCCCTGATAATGAGGTAACGCTTACCTATGTGATAAAGGAGGGGGAAAAGGTGCTTATCTCTGACATAGAGTTCAGGGGCAACAAGGTGTTTAAGAGCAAGAAACTAAAAAAGGAGATGCTTACCAAGAAAAAAAACTGGCTCTCATGGTTTACTGATTCAGGGGTGCTGGATAAAAAGAAGCTGGAGTATGATGTGCAGAGACTGGGGGCCTTTTATGACAGTCACGGGTACATAAAGGCACGTGTGGGTGAGCCTGAGGTGCTGTATGATAAAGAGAAAAAGGAGCTCAGGCTTGTAATAGATATTGTTGAGGGTGAGCAGTACTTTATAAATGATATTATTGTTGAAGGCGACCTTCTGCGGCCTGCGGATGAACTGAGGAGACTTATAAATGTTAAAAAGGGTGATCCTTTCAGCAGGCGCACCATCTACACAGAAATTGATAATATAAAAAACCTGTACGGAAGCATGGGTTACGCATATACGGAGGTGACCCCTTCACAAAGGTTTATTGAGGGCACTAACCTTGTGGATGTGCCCCTAAAGATAGAAAAAAAGAAGAGGGTGCGCATAGAGAGGATCAATATCTTTGGCAATGAGATCACAAAGGACAAGGTCTTAAGAAGGGAGCTCAAGATAAAAGAGGGGGAGTATTATGACAGTGAAAAGCTGGCAAGAAGCAGGGAGAATCTTGACCGGCTTGAGATCTTTGAAAAACATGAGGTTAAAACCAGGAGGGGGAGCAGTGATGACCTAATGATACTGGATATAGAGGGCAAGGAACAGCTCCAGAGGTCAATTTCCTTTTCCGCAGGGTATGGCGGTTATGAAAAGTTTATGTTCCAGCTTGAGTTCGCTAATAACAACCTTTTTGGCAGGGGGCAGAATTTCAGCATTGAGGCTATGGCCGGAAGCCGCACAACCAGGTTCAATGCAACATTCACCGAGCCCTGGATGTTTGACAGGCCTGTAAGGGGTTCAGTATCTGCCTACAACTGGGATAGAGACTATGATGACTACACAAGGCAACAGACGGGCGGCACTACAGGCATCTCCTTCCTGCTGGGGCTGGATGACTATACCAGGGGGAGCGTATTCTACACCTATGACAGAACAAAAATAACTGATGTCTACACAAGTTCAATTGACCCCATACAGGATATTGCGGAAAATAAATACCTCACAAGCAGCATGATCTTTGGCATTGAACGCAACAGCAAGGATAAGTGGTGGGATACAACAAAAGGATCCCTTAACTCCTTAACCTTTGAGTATGCAGGCGGCCCTCTGGGAGGGGATATAGCCTTTAATAAATATTCCCTGAATTCAACCTGGTATCTCCCCCTATTCAAGGGCACGGTGCTGGTTGCAAGCGCAGAGCTAGGTTATGTAGAGGGCCGGTCTGGCGGTTACCTCCCAATTTATGAAAAATTCCAGCTTGGGGGCATAGACACTGTTAGGGGATATGAATGGGGCACCATATCGCCGCTTTTCCCCGGCACAACTGTTGAAATAGGCGGAGAAAAGATGTGGCTCTACAAGATAGAATACCGGATACCCTTTGCAAAGGGCAAGGGGGTTACAGGGCTTGTATTCTTTGATGCAGGCAATGCCTTTGGCAATCCACTGGTAGAGGATGACAGCTGGAAAAAGGGGGCAGGGGCGTCTGTAGGGTTTGGCATAAGGTGGTATTCGCCAATGGGGCCAATGAGGCTTGAATATGGCTTTAAACTTAAAGACCGGGAGAATGACACTGATTCCGGCAAGTTTGAATTCAAGATCGGCGGAACTTTTTAGTTACAGTCTTGGAAAATGGTTTAGATAACGTTTAACATAAATTTAAGGGGGATATGAGAATGAAACATTTAACCAAAATATTAGTTGTTGCAGTTACTCTTCTTTTTATTCAACTCGGTGTATCAGCTGTGGAACCCATAAAGATAGGGGTGGTTGATTTCCAGAGGTGCATACAGGAATCAAATGAGGGCAAAAGGATAGATGAGTCCCTCAAGAATAAACAGGCTGAGATGCAGAAAGAGGTTGATAAAAAGCGACAGGAACTGATTGATATGCAGAAGGATATGGATAAGCAGAGCCTGATGCTGAGCATGGATGCAAAGAACGAAAGGGAAAAGGAATTTGAGAAAAAGCAGCGTGACCTCCAGTACCTTATGCAGGACCTGAATGAAGAGTATAAAAAGCTGCAGACAGATGCGCGAATCAGCATACTTACCACCATTAACAGCGTTGTTGATACAATTGCCAAAAAACAGAAGTTTGACCTGATAGCAGAAAGGGCGAATATAATGTATTTTACAAAGGAGCTTGATATTACTGATCAGGTCATTAGCGAGCTTAACAAGGTTAAACCGTAATTCAGGCATACAGGGTCTCTTGCCAGGGTATATATTTGGGGGCATGATTTGGAACTTACACTCGAAAAGATTGCAGGGCTCATAAAAGGCACAGTGGCCGGAAATGGCGCATGCATTATATCGGGCATGAATTCCCTTGATAATGCAAAAGAGGGAGATATAGCCTTTTTCTATGACGTGAGATACAAAGAGCAGGCCATTTCAACAAAGGCCTCTGCCCTTATTGTTTCAGAAAAACTGGAGGGCTACTCAGGCGAGCAGATACTTGTGGCAAATCCCAAGCTTGCCTATGCAAGGCTTGCGGCCATGTTTGCCCCTAAGGCCCCTCATTACGATGGCATAAGCAAGGATGCATGCATAGACAAAACGGCTGTGATAGGCAGCGGCGTATCAATCTACCCCTTTGTCTATGTGGGCAAAAATTCTGTTATCGGTGATAATACAATACTTTTCCCGGGTGTCTTTATCGGCAACAACGCAAAGGTTGGGAGCAACAGTGTGCTCCATCCCAATGTTGCTGTATATGAGAATTGTATTATAGGTTCTAATGTGATCATCCATGCCGGGTGCGTGATCGGGAGCGATGGTTTCGGATATGTCCAGAGTGATGAAGGTAATGTAAAGGTGCCCCAGCTTGGCAATGTCATGATAGATGACGATGTTGAGATAGGGGCAAACAGCACCATAGACCGGGCGGCAAACGGCACAACGCATATAAAAAGGGGAGTAAAGATAGACAACCTGGTGCAGGTGGCCCATAATGTGGTTATCGGCGAGCACAGTATTGTTGTTGCACTTTCAGGGATTTCCGGGAGTGTAAAGGTAGGTAAAAATGTTATAATAGGCGGCCAGGTCGGGATAAAGGATCATATCTCCATAGGCGACAGGGCCATTATTGGCTCTGCTGCAGGTGTGCATAAATCCGTAGCAGAGGGCGAGGCAGTGCTGGGCAACCCTGAAATGCCGCCAAGGCTGTGGATGGAGACAAGGGCCCATATCCGTAAGCTCCCCGAACTCAATAAAAAGGTAAGGGAGCTTGAAAAAAGACTTAAGGAAATGGAAGAAAAGCAAGAGGTCAATAAAAAGTAATAGAGAGATGATATGGAACTGCCAATAAAATTTCAGGATATAGTCAAACTGCTTCCACACAGGTACCCTTTTCTGCTTGTAGACAGGGTTACAGAGTATGAGCCCCTGAAAAGGATAGTGGGGTATAAGAATGTAACAGCAAACGAGGAGTTCTTTCAGGGCCATTTTCCCGGAAACCCCATTATGCCCGGGGTGCTAATAATAGAGGCAATGGCCCAGACAGGCGGTATATTATCCCGCCTTTCCATGATGGAGGGTGATGAAAGCCAGGTTGAGCCGAGGCTCATGATTTTCCTGGCAATGGATAATGTAAAGTTCAGAAGGCAGGTGGTGCCTGGCGATCAGCTCAAGTTTGTTGTTGAAACCATAAGAACAGGTTCAAAGATATGGAAGCTGGCCGGAAAGGCCTTTGTGGATGAAGATGTTGCAGCAGAGGCGGAGATGACCGCACAACTGCTATGAATATTTTATAAGATGGATTAAATGACAAAGATAGATAGAACAGCAGTAATTGATGCAGGGGCTATTATAGGTGAAGGGTGCGAGATAGGCCCATATGCGATAATCGGCAGACAGGTAAAGATCGGAAAGAATACAAGGATCGGCGCACATACGGTAATAGAGGGCAATACCGAGATCGGTGAAAACAATAATATCTCACACCTTGTCACAATCGGGACCCCGCCGCAGGATATTGGTTACAGGGGCGAAGATACCCGTGTTGTGATTGGTGACAACAACACCATAAGGGAATATGCCACTATCCACAGGGCTACAACCAAGCAGGACTGGGTCACTGTAATCGGAAATAATAACTATCTGATGTCATATAGCCATATAGCACATGACTGTGTTGTCGGCAACAATGTCATAATGGTCAATGGCGCCACCATTGGAGGGCATACGATCATTGGTGATTATGCCACCCTTAGCGCCTTTATTACCTGTCACCAGTTTGTGAGGATCGGCGCATATACCATGATAAGCGGCCTTACCGGTGTGCCGAAAGATATTCCTCCATACATGATGGCATCAGGTTCAAGGGCCTCCCTTTATGGCCTTAACCTCGTCGGGTTAAGACGCAGAGGGTTTAAGCGTGAGGCCATTACAGGTTTAAGAAAGGCATACAGGATTATTTGGCGTGAATCCACAACTTTGAACCAAGGCATAAAAAGGGTAAAAGAGGAGATACCCCCCTTCCCTGAGCTCGATTTTCTTCTGGACTTTCTCACATCCGGTTCAAAGAGGGGCATAACACACAGATCAACAGAAAAGGATGAAGAAGAGTAGCTGATGGCGGATAAGGCCGACACAATCGGTATTATTGCGGGCGGAGGCCAGTTTCCTCTTCTGGCCGCAGAGGCTGCCAGAAAAAGGGGGCTCATTGTGACTGCGGTTGCCTTTGAGGGAGAGGCAGACCCTGCAATCACCGGAATGGCCCACCACACGGAATGGATAGGCCTCGGACAACTGGGAAAGCTGATCAAGGCATTTAAAAAGAGGAATGTTAGCAAGGCCCTTATGGCAGGCACCATCAGCAAGGGCAAGATGTTCAGCAATATCAAGCCAGACCTTAAAGGGCTTGCCTTTATATCGAAGTTTGCAATATTTCATGATGACAGTATATTAAGGGCGCTCGCCAGGGAACTGCTTGACGAGGGGATAGAGATCGTAAGCTCAACCATATATCTTCCTGAACTGCTTGCCCCTGAACGATGTTTTACAAAACGCAAACCCTCTGATGAAGAGGATCGGGATATACAAATCGGATGGCGGATCGCCAAGGAGCTTGGCAGGCTTGATATAGGCCAGTGTGTTGTAATCAGAAACAGGACGGTTCTCGCCCTTGAGGCGATAGACGGGACAAATGCCACCATCCTGAGGGGCGGTAAACTTGCCGGAGAAAAGGCTGTTGTTGTCAAGGTCAGCAAGCCGGATCAGGATCTCAGGTTTGATGTCCCTTCGGTTGGCCTTAAAACAATAGAGGCCATGGTTGAGGTAAAGGCGAGAGCGCTTGCAATTGAGGCCGGGAAAACCCTTGTTTTTGACCATGAAAAAATGGTTGACCTTGCTGACAGAAATAAAATATCTATTATCTCCTGCAGGCTGCAGGATGTATAAAATATATAAACTGGATTAATAAAATGGTTAAAGAGCACAGAAAGATAAAGGTTTGCGTAATAGGCGTCGGCCAGATGGGTGAAAAACATGTGTCAAAATATTCTGTTAACCCTGGCGTTGAACTTGTAGGGATATCGGATGTGAATATAAAAAGGGCAAGGGAGATTGGTGAGAAATACAGGGTAAAGGTATTTGAAAATCATATGGATCTCCTGAAACTTGTTGATGCTGCAAGCCTGGCGGTCACCACTGAAAAACATTTTGATGTGGCAAAGGATATATTGAACGCAGGGGTGCACCTTCTGATAGAAAAGCCCATTACATATGACCTTGAAAGCGCGGATCTCCTCCTTAATCTTGCCCATGAAAAAAACCTTATCCTGCATGTAGGGCTTGTTGAACGGTTCAACCCTGCTGTTGTAAGGATCTCTGATTATCTGAATAATCCCCTTTTTATAGAGACCCACCGGATGAACAAGTTTACAGAAAGGGGAACAGATGTAGATGTGGTGCTGGACCTTATGATACATGACCTGGATATTGTCCTAAACCTTGTTCCGAGCGAGGTAAAGGAGATACATGCCATCGGCATGTGCGTGATTACGGACAAGACCGATATAGCAAATGTAAGGCTCATCTTTGAAAACGGCACAGTCGCAAACCTTACGGCAAGCCGGATCGCTGAAAAGACCCTGAGAAAGATACGCGTTTTCCAGCCCGATGCCTATATCCATGCAAACTGCTATAAAAAGGAATTCAGCATCACACGGCTTAACGAGGGGGCCCGCGACAGGGTAAACCTCGCAAACCTCAAGACAGAGAATATTACATTTGAGAACAGCGACCCCCTTGCAGACCAGATCAACTATTTTCTGGCATCTGTGCGAAAGGGCAAAAGGTCTGATACCTTAGGAAGGGATGAAAGAAAGGCGCTTAATATAGCCCTTCAGGTTATTGAACAGATACAGAAAGGGTGCAGGACATTCATGCCTGCAAAGTGAACCCGATTCCTTTGGTAAAAGAGTGAAATGAACAGCTATGGTTCCAGATATGTGCTTATAGTGGCAGGCGAGGCCTCGGGCGACCTGCACGGGGCAAATCTTGTGAAGGCCATGAAGGATATTGACCGCGATATCATGTTCAGGGGCATTGGCGGCGACAAGATGGTCATTGCCGGGGTGGAGATAGTTACCCATGCCTCCCAGATGGCGGCTGTAGGTTTAACAGAGGTCTTTTCAAGGTCAGGTGCTATTATTAGCTCCTATTTCAGGATGCGCTCCATACTGAAAAGGGAAAAACCCGATCTCCTCATTCTCATCGATTACCCTGGCTTTAACATCAGCCTGGCGGGCGCTGCAAAAAAATTCGGCGTGCCTGTGCTCTATTATATAAGCCCGCAGCTCTGGGCCTGGAGAAGCGGAAGGGTCAAAAAACTTGCCAAAAGGGTGGACCGCATGGCTGTAATCCTCCCCTTTGAAAAGGATTTTTACCTTAAGACAGGCGCTGATATCCCTGTCGAATATGTGGGCCATCCATTAATGGATCAGGTGCCCCTATCCATGAACAGGATGGCCATAGAGAAGGAGTTCAGTTTGAAAAAGGAGGAGACTGTTATTGCCCTTATGCCGGGAAGCAGGGATGAAGAGGTCTCAAAACTTCTGCCTGTCATGCTTGAGGCAGCAGGTATAATATCCTCACGTGTGCCAAACCTTAAATGTATAATACCTGTCGCGCCCACCATATCGCAGGATCATATTAAAAGGATGATACGGGGTTCACGCCTTAATGTTATCACAACCGCTAAGGGGGTTTACCGCGCCCTTAAGGTGAGCGATCTTGCCCTTGTGGCATCAGGAACCGCCACCCTTGAGACAGCAATCATGGGCGTGCCCATGATTGTTACCTACCGCATGTCTAAAATCTCATACAGCATTGCCAAACGGGTGGTTAAGGTCCCGTATGCCGGGCTTGTCAACCTTGTGGCAGGGGAAGAGGTTGCGCCCGAGCTTTTACAGGAGGATGTTCGCCCTGATATCATAGCTGAAAGGGCCGTTGGCATTCTCTGTGACGAGAACAAAAAGAAAGAGATCAAGGAAAAACTGGCCAGGGTCACTGAAAGCCTCGGCGGGCCCGGCGCCTCAAAAAGAACCGCACAGCTCGCCTTTGAGATGATGAAGGGATGAATGGTGAATGGCAAGAAAAAATCATTCATTATTAACCATTCACAATTCACCATTTCCTTATTTGCCTTCAAGTGTTATTATCCCCAAAAACCAAAACAAAAGAATAACTCATGGCTATAAAAAAATCAGAATTATACAGTTCACTCTGGGCAAGTTGTGATGAACTCCGCGGCAGCATGGATGCCAGCCAGTACAAGGATTATGTGCTGGTTATGCTCTTCATGAAATATGTCTCTGACAAAAAAGACCCTCTTATTGATATCCCTCCAAATGCAAGTTTTTACGACATGGTAAAACACAAAGGCAAATCCGATATCGGCGACCAGATCAATAAAATCATAGGCGAGTTTGCAAAGGCAAACGGGCTTACCGGCGTTATCACAGTTGCTGATTTTAATGATGATGAAAAACTTGGCAAGGGCAAAGACAAGGTTGACAAACTTACCAATCTCATAACCATTTTTGAAAAGAAAGAGCTGGATTTCAGCGGCAACAGGGCAGAGGGAGATGACCTGCTTGGCGATGCCTATGAATACCTCATGCGGCACTTTGCCACAGAAAGCGGCAAGAGCAAGGGGCAGTTCTATACCCCTGCCGAGGTCTCCCGAGTCATGGCAAAGGTGATCGGGATCGAAAATTCCAAAAGCCAGTCCGAAACCATATATGACCCCACATGCGGTTCAGGGTCATTACTTTTAAAGGCGGCTGATGAAGCCCCTTATGGAATAACCATATATGGCCAGGAAAATGACAATGCAACCCGGGCGCTTGCAGTTATGAACATGTGGCTCCATGACAACCCTGATGCAGAGATTGTACAGGGAAATACGCTTGCTGCCCCTGAGTTTAAAAATGATACTACCGGAGAACTAAAGCAGTTTGATTATGCGGTCTCAAATCCGCCCTTCAGCTATAAGTCATGGATGAATGGAGTTGATCCTGTTAATGATATCTATAAGCGGTTTGAAGGTTATGATGCTGTTCCGCCTGCAAAGAATGGTGACTTTGCATTCCTGCTTCACCTGATAAAATCCCTAAAGTCTAAGGGCAAGGCATGTATTGTTCTTCCCCTTGGCGTGCTGTTCCGTGGCAATGCGGAGGCCCAGATCAGGAAGAAGATAATTCAGAAGGGTTATATAAAGGGTATCATAGGCCTTCCTCCCAACCTGTTTTACGGGACAGGCATTGCAGCAAGTCTGGTCGTGATAGACAAGGAAAAGGCCGCAGAGCGAAAAGATATCTTCATGATTGATGCCAGCAAGGGGTTTATAAAGGATGGCAATAAAAACCGGCTCAGGGAACAGGATATACACAGGATTGTGGATACGTTCAACCGCCGCATTGAGATCCCCAAATATTCACGTATCATTCCTGTCGAGGAAATCGCAGACCCCAGAAACGATTATAACCTGAATATACCAAGGTATATCGATAGTCAGGAGGAGGAAGATCTCCAGGACATAGAGGCCCATTTATTGGGAGGCATACCCCAAAGGGATATTGATGCCCTTGAAAAATACTGGCAGGTGTACCCCACTTTAAAAAAACATTTATTTAAAAATGGCAGGAAAGGTTATCTTGAATTATCCATTCCCTATTCAAAAATAAGGGATGAGATCTTTTCACACCCTGAGTTTATTGCATTTGCCAAAAAGATGAGCTCTGTGTTTAGACGCTGGAAACAAGAGACCGCTATATATCTTATGGCGCTAAAAAAGGGAATAAAGCCAAAGCATGAGATAAAGAGAATTTCAGAAAGCCTGCTTGGGCATTACACAGATAAACCGCTCATTGATAAATACACCATATACCAGCATCTTATGGATTACTGGGCAGAGACCATGCAGGATGATTTTTATGAGCTTGCAGCCGATGGCTGGTCAGCAGGCAATATTGTGAACAGGGTAGAAAAGAAGACAAAAAAGGGCGACAGGGAGATAGTAAAAGAGGTTCAGGGGATTGAAGGGCTGGAAGGAAGGCTTATACCGCCTGTCCTGATGATTCAGGAGTATTTTGAAAAAGAGCAGAAGGTCATAGATGATCTCGAAATACAGGTTGAATCCTTAACTGCCAGCATGGAAGAGTTTAGAGAAGAGCATAGTGGCGAAGAAGGTCTGCTTGGCAACGCTGTGGATGACAAAGGGAAGATCAGCAAAGTCTCCCTAGATAAGGCAATAAGGGAGCTGGGTAAAAGGAGTGCTGATAATGCTGAAGAGTATGACCTGCTCCATAAGTATAAAGGGCTCATGGAGGATGAAAAAAAGGCAAGGGAGAAAATAAGGATTGCAAAGGCTGAACTTGAAAAGAAGGTGATAGCTCAGTACCCGAAACTGACCATTGATGAGATAAAACATATTGTTGTGGAAAAGAAGTGGATGCAAAATATCGGAAAGAGAATTGAAACAGAGATGGATAATATCAGCCACAGGCTCACGCAGCGTATTAAGGAGCTTGCGGAACGGTATGAAACGCCTTTGCCTGCTCAAATGGAGGAGGTCAGTAAGCTTGAAGACAAAGTTAGAATGCATCTTGCTAAAATGGGGTTTTCATTTTGATTAATAAAAAGACAATATCAACCACCACGTCATTCCCCGACTTGATCGGGGAATCCAGTTTATTGTTTTAAAATGGATGCAGCTTGAATGGTAAATCTTAAAAAAATACCGGAAGGGTTCAAAGAAACAGAAGTTGGGATTATTCCAAATGATTGGAGAGTATTAGCTATCAACGATGTTTCAGAAGTAAGAAGTGGGAAAAGATTACCATTAGGCAAATCACTTACAGACAAAGAAACAGATCATTTTTATATTCGTGTTGCAGATATGTCTATGGGAAGTGTTTCTTTAAATGACATCAAATATTTACCTAATGATGTATATCCTTCAATTAAAAATTATTGTATTTTTAATGATGATATTTTTATCTCTGTCGCAGGAACATTAGGATTAGTGGGCAAAATCCCTCCTATATTAAATGGTGCGAATCTTACTGAGAACGCAGATAGACTTACAAATATTTCTTGCGTTAGAGATTATTTACTTTATGTTTTAATGTCTTGGTTGATCCAAAATAAAATTGAAGCTGAAAAAACATTAGGTGCACAACCCAAATTAGCACTTGCAAGAATAAGAAAGTTTCAAATACCTCTTCCCCCCACAAAAGCCGAGCAGACCGCCATAGCCACTGCTTTAAATGATGTCGATTCTCTCATTACCCAATTGGAAAAACTCATTGCAAAAAAGCGAGCCGTCAAGCAGGGGGCTATGCAGGAGTTGCTTAAACCGAAGCGAAGCTGGGAAGGGATCAACTTAGAAAAAATGACTGATTGTTTAGACAATCTGAGGTTGCCATTAAATGAAACACAAAGGCTAGCCATGCAAGGTGATTACCCCTATTGTGGTGCGAATGGTATTTTAGATTATCTTAATGATTATAAAATAAATGATGACGTCATTCTAATTGCAGAAGATGGTGGTTACTTTGATGAATATGCAACAAGGCCGATAGCATACAAAATGAAAGGTAAATTTTGGGTAAATAATCATGCGCACATTTTAAAAGCAAAAGCACAATTTGATCAGAATTTCATTTACTATTCTTTAGTTCATAAAAATATTTTAGATTTATTAGCAAGTGGAACCAGAGCAAAATTGAATAAATCTCAAATGTATAAAATAAAAATCCATTTACCAAAAGAAAAAGAGGAACAAACCCGAATCGCGCAAATTCTCTCTGACATGGATGCCGAAATAGAAGCCCTTGAGAAAAAACTGGATAAATACCGAATGATAAAACAGGGCATGATGCAGGTTTTGCTGACAGGGAAGGTTAGACTGATTTGAAGTAATGGTGAAGGGTGAATGATGAATTGTGAATGGTAAAGGGTGAATGGCATGAGGGAAAATGTTGTTAAAGATAAAAGTTTTGCCTTTGCTTTGCGGATCGTTAAACTTTTCCAGTACTTACAGAATGAAAAGAAAGAATATGTTATAGGTAAGCAACTACTTCGAAGCGGCACAGCAATCGGAGCTTTGATACGTGAGGCAGAACAGGCGGAAAGCAAAGCCGATTTCATTCACAAAATGGCGATCGCTCAAAAGGAAGCAAACGAAACCGAATACTGGCTTGATCTTTTATATAAATCGGAATATCTAGAAACAGTGCAGTACAATTCAATAATCCCTGATATAACTGAACTAAAAAAATTACTTGCATCTATCATCCTTACCGCAAAAGGTGATAAAAATGATAAAAACTAATTCACCATTTACCACTCACAATTCACAATTGGAATGCTTATGAAAGAAAACCAGAATATAGAATTCAAGACATCATGGCGTGATGATTACCTTAAATGGATTTGCGGTTATGCAAATGCTGAAGGCGGGGTTCTTTATATTGGTAAAGATGACAATGGTAACGTTGTAGGATTATCCAATGTCAAAAAACTCCTTGAAGATATCCCGAATAAGGTTCGTGACATCCTTGGAATTATGGTTGATGTAAACCTGAAATCGGAAAAGAAAAAGGAATACCTTGAAATTGTGGTTGCTCCCTACCCCTACCCGGTAAGCTATTGCGGCGAATACCATTACCGGAGCGGCAGCACAAAACAGGAGCTGAAAGGCGCTGCCCTTGACCGGTTTTTACTCAGCAAACAGGGCAGACACTGGGATGGTGTTCCTGTGCCGAATCTTAAACTTGCTGATTTTGATAAAAAGACAATAAGTATCTTCAGAGAAAAGGCGCTGTTAAGCAAGCGTTTGCCAGCAGAGATATTGAATGACTCTGATAGTTCCCTGATGGATAAACTTCACCTCAAGGAGAAAACATACTTCAAAAGGGCGTCTATCCTGCTATTTCACCCTGATCCTGAAAAATATGTAACCGGGTCGTTTATTAAGGTGGGATTTTTTAAGAGTGATGCTGACCTTCTCTTTCATGATGAGATTCATGGGAACCTGTTCACTCAGGTTGATAAAACCATGGATATTCTACTTACAAAATATCTTCATGCAAGGATTTCATACAAGGGTGTCCAGCGAATAGAATCCTATCCGGTTCCGGAAAAAGCCCTGCGGGAGTCTCTTCTTAATGCGGTAGCCCATAAGGATTATGGGAGTTCTATTCCTATCCAGATAAGCGTTTATGACAACAAGGTCATGCTATGGAATCCGGGAACCTTGCCTGAAGGATGGACAGTTGATACCCTTATAAAAAAGCATTCTTCACAGCCTTTTAACCCTGATATAGCAGACGTGTTCTTCCGCGCCGGAATGATAGAGGCCTGGGGCCGCGGAATTGAAAAAATATCCGAAGCATGCTTGGAATCAGGGACTGCCAGATTTGAAATAGAATATGAACCGAATGGTTTATGGATGATATTCCACTTTTCCGATTCAGAGGTCGATACTAAAACGACGGTAGAAACGACGGTAAAAACGACGGTAAAAACGACGGTAAAAACCACTGATGCAATAATGGATAAAATAGAAAAAAATCCGAATATCACCCTTGTAGAAATATCAGAACAGATAGGGAAGTCAATCAGAGCCGTTGAAAAAGCTGCGTCCAGATTACAGAAGGAAGGAAAGATAGCTTATAAAGGCCCTAAAAAGGGAGGTCATTGGGAGATTCTTTAATTAATTCTGAATTGTGAATGGTAAAGGGTGAATGGCATGAGAGAAAATGTTGTTAAAGATAAAAGTTTTGCCTTTGCCTTGCGAGTGGTTAAGCTCTTTAAATATTTGCAGGATGAAAAGAAGGAGTACATCTTAAGTAAGCAATTGCTAAGAAGCGGTACGGCAATCTGTATAAAGGAATAAAAATGATAAAAACTAATTCACCATTCACAACTCACCATTCACCATTATCAAACCTCGGCAAACAAGAGAGAGAAACGCAAAACAGGGTAATCCTGCTACTTAATGAAGAACTGGGATATAATTATCTCGGAAACTGGAAAGAGCGTGATGAGAACAGCAACATTGAAGAAGATATTCTGAGAGAATATCTTAACCGTAAGTATTACAGCGAAAACCTTATAGGCAAGGCCCTCCACGAACTCAGAAATGTAGCCAATGACCAGAGCAGGTCTTTGTATGATGCTAACAAAGACCTTTATTCCATGCTCCGCTATGGCGTGGATGTCCTGCCTGATATCGGGCAGAATAAAAAAACTGTGTGGCTCATTGACTGGGAGCATCCGCTTGAAAATGATTTTTCTATTGCAGAGGAGGTCACCATCAGGGGCTTTCATAAGAAGCGGCCTGATATTGTTATATATGTAAACGGCATAGCTTTAGGGGTTCTGGAACTTAAACGCAGCACAGTGTCAATCTCCGAGGGTATCAGGCAGAACCTGGATAACCAGAAGCATATCTTTATAAAGCCCTTCTTTAATACAATACAATTTATCATGGCAGGCAACGATGTTGAGGGACTTAAATACGGGGCAGTAGGCACAAAAGAGAAATACTTTCTCAAGTGGAAAGAGGTAAATGAAGAGTTTAACAGGGACTATCCTTACCTTCTTAACCTCACCAAGTCCATCCGTGACAGGGCTTCCAAATATGACTATCCCCTTGATAAAAACATTGTGGAACTGCTTAACAAGGAGAGGTTTATTGAGCTGATCCATGATTTTATTGTTTATGACAGGGGAGAGAAGAAGCTTGCGCGGCCTAACCAGTATTTTGGAATCAAGGCGGCGCAGGATTTTGTGAAACGTAAAGAGGGTGGAATAATCTGGCACACACAGGGAAGCGGCAAGAGCCTTACCATGGTGTGGCTCACCCGGTGGCTTAGGGAACATAATCCTGATGCCAGGGTGCTGATTATTACTGACCGGGATGAGCTGGATGAACAGATTGAAAAGGTATTTAAGGGCGTTAATGAAAAAATCTACCGGACAATAAGCGGAAAAGACCTGCTTAACAGGCTAAATGACAATTCGCCTCTTTTGATGTGCTCGCTCATTCACAAATTTGGAGGCAAGGAGGAGGTTGATGACAGAGATGTGGATGCCTATCTGGAGGAACTGCGAAACAATATCCCTTCAAACTTTAAGGCCAAAGGGGATCTATATGTCTTTGTTGATGAATGTCACAGAACGCAAACGGGCAAGCTCCATAAGGCAATGAAACAGTTTTTGCCTGATGCCCTTTTTATTGGTTTTACCGGCACTCCATTATTAAAATCCGACAAACAGACCAGCCTTGAGACCTTTGGCAGATACATCCATACATACAAATTTGATGAGGCTGTTAACGATAAGGTAGTGCTGGATTTACGCTATGAGGCAAGGGATATAGAGCAGAAGATCACATCAGCGGAAAGGATTGATGAATGGTTTGATCTTAAAACCAGAGGGCTTAGTGATTTTGCCAGGACAGAGCTGAAACAGAAATGGGGCACCTTGAAAAAGGTGTTCAGCTCGAAGTCGCGGCTTGAAAAGATTGTGCTGGATATTATGCTGGATATGGCAAGAAAGGAACGTTTACAGAATGGCAGGGGAAATGCCATTCTGGTTTCCGACAGCATATATAATGCCTGCCGCTATTATGATTTGTTCCAGAGCGCAGGATTAAAAGAGTGCGCTATTGTTACATCTTTTGTGCCATCCCACAGGGACATAAAGCTGGAAGAATCAGGCGAAGGGTATACGGAAAGGTTGCAGCGTTTTGAGATTTACCAAAAGATGCTGGCAGACTATTTTAATGAATCCCCTGAAACTGCAATAAACAAGGTGGAGCAGTTTGAGCTGGAGGTAAAGAAAAGGTTTGTGGAAGAACCGGCACAGATGAAATTGCTGATTGTAGTTAATAAACTCCTTACCGGGTTTGATGCGCCTCCGGCCACCTACCTTTATCTGGATAAAAAGCTGAGAGATCATGGGCTTTTTCAGGCGGTCTGCCGTGTAAACAGGCTTGATGGCGATGACAAGGAGTATGGATATATAATTGATTATATGGATCTTTTCAGGAGCCTTGAGGCGGCATTTAAGGATTATACCTCTGAGGTTTTTGGCGGGTATGAAAAGACAGATATTGACGGTCTTTTAAAGGACCGCCTGCAAAAGGGGAAGGAAAGGCTGGATGAGGCCCTTGAGGCCATAAAGGCGCTGTGTGAGGCTGTTGATCCTCCAAAAGACACCATTTCCAATATACGCTACTTTTGCGGAAAGGATATTGAAAACCCTGATGAGCTAAAAGATACTGAACCCAGGCGCGTCTCTTTGTATAAAAACACCATTTCACTTATCAGGGCATATGCAAACATTGCGGATGAGATGAAAGAGGCGGGCTATTCAGATAGAGAAGCAGAGCAGATCAAAAATGATGTTAAACATTTTGAGAACCTGCGTAAGGAGATACAGCTTGCAAGCGGTGATTATGTGGATTTAAAGCAGTATGAGCCTGCAATGCGGCATCTGATAGACAGCTATATTGGGGCAGAAGAAAGCCGGATGCTCGCCAACTTTGATGACTTGAGTCTGGTTGAATTACTGATTGAAAGAGGTAAGGATGCCATAAAAGAATTCCCCGCAAATATCAGAAATAACAAAGATGCAATGGCTGAGGTTATTGAAAATAACCTGCGAAGGCTGATAATCGAGGAAAGCCCGACCAACCCGGTATATTATGAAAAAATGAGTGTGCTTTTAAAGGAACTCATCCGGCTAAGGAAAGAGGCCACCATTGAATATGAAAAATATCTTGAGGAGGTCATTGCCCTTTCAGGGAAGATAAAAAAACCGGATACTGCAACTGACTACCCGCTTTCAATGGACACGAAAGCTAAACGGGCTTTATATGACAACCTTGAGAAAAATGAAAAAATCGCTGAGGAACTTGATAAAAGAATCATGGCTACAAAAAAGGATGGGTGGAGAGATCACTTCCAGAAATCAAAGGCGGTTCGGCATGCTATTTCTGAGGCATTAAATAGATACGGGATAAAAGATGATGCTGAAGTATCCAGAATATTCGACATTGTTAAAAACCAGAAAGACTATTAATGGGACAGATTACTGTAAGCAATTTTAAGATTGATGTTGTTCGTAAAGATATCAAGAACATTCACCTGGGAGTTTACCCTCCGGCAGGAAGGGTGCGTATTGCAGCGCCGCATAAAGTGAATGATGATACTATCCGACTCTTTATTATTTCAAAAATCGGCTGGATAAAGAGAAACAGGCAGAAATTCGAGAGGCAGGAGAGACTCCCGGAAAGGGAGTACCTGAACAGGGAGAGCCATTACTTCCAGGGGCACAGGTATCTGTTAAATATCATTGAGACTGATGCCCAACCAAAGGTCATTATTAAAAACAAGAGGCATATCAACCTTTTTATAAGACCCGGAGCATCTATAGCCAAGAGGCATGAAATATTAACTGAATGGTATCGGGCTGAACTTAAAAAACAGGTGCCCTTAATAATTGAAAAATGGGAAAAACGGCTGGATGTAAAGGTAAATGACTGGCAGGTCCGTCATATGAAGACCAGATGGGGATCATGTAATATTGAAAAAAAGAGGATATGGGTTAATCTGGAACTGGCTAAAAAACCCGAAAAATGCCTTGAATATATCATTGTGCATGAGATGGTTCATTTTATGGAAAGACACCATAACGATAGATTTTTATATTTTCTTGACAAATACCTGCCAAACTGGGCGCAATTGAAAAAAGAGCTCAATAAACTGCCTGCAAGTCATGCGGAATGGAAGTATTGACTTTCTATCTTTGTTTGTAGTATAAGAATGGGCTTACATTGACAGGTCATCTTATCTTTGTTTGCTAATAAAGACGATTTAACTGTTTTATAAAAAAACATGTAGATAACAAGGGGGTAATTTATGGCGGAAACTTTAGAAAGAAACAAGGCGGTTGAACAGGCCATTTCCCAGATTGAAAGGCAGTTTGGCAGGGGCTCCATTATGAAGATGAGCGATGATAATATCATTGCTGTGCCTGCTATCCCCACAGGTTCCCTCGCCCTTGACCTTGCCCTTGGGGTAGGCGGTGTGCCAAGGGGAAGGGTTGTTGAGATATATGGCCCTGAATCCTCCGGCAAAACCACCCTTGCCCTGCATATCTCCGCAGAGGCACAAAAGAGAGATGGTATGGTCGCCTTTATAGATGCAGAGCATGCCCTTGATATGGCCTATGCCAGAAATCTTGGGGTAGATGTTGACAGCCTCCTTGTTTCACAGCCCGATACAGGCGAGCAGGGGCTTGATATAGCGGAGATACTTGTAAGAAGCGGCGCCATTGATGTGCTTGTTATTGACTCTGTTGCGGCCCTTGTGCCAAGGGCAGAGATTGAGGGCGATATGGGCGATCAGCATATGGGCCTTCAGGCGAGGCTCATGTCACAGGCATTAAGGAAGCTTACAGCCACCATAAGCAAATCAAAGACATGCGTAATATTTATCAACCAGATCAGGATGAAGATAGGGGTAATGTTCGGTAGCCCTGAAACCACCACTGGCGGTAATGCCCTTAAATTCTATGCGACCCAGCGGCTCGATATCCGCCGCACAGGCGCCATAAAGGAGGGGAACGATGTAATAGGCAGCAGGACCAAGGTAAAGGTGGTAAAGAACAAGGTGGCCCCGCCCTTCAAGGAGGCTGAGTTTGATATCATCTATGGGCATGGCATATCAAAGGAGGGTGATGTGCTTGACCTTGGAGCTGATATGGGCATAGTTGAAAAGAGCGGTGCATGGTACTCCTTTGAAGGTGAGAGGATTGGCCAGGGCAGGGAGAATGTAAAAAAATTCCTCTCTGAAAATGTGGATATTTTAAACCGGATATCTGATCTTGTCAGGGAAAAGGCAGGTATCTGGAAGGCAAAATCTGCGAACGAGTCTGAAACTCAGGAATGATAAAGGATTATTCTATATATGGATCACAAGGAAATCAGAGCAAAGTACCTTGATTTTTTCAGGGGCAAGGGCCACGAGATTGTAGCAAGTTCATCACTTATCCCCAGGGATGATCCGACCCTCCTGTTTACAAACGCCGGGATGGTGCAGTTCAAGGGGCTTTTTTTAGGGGAAGAAAAAAGGGGCTACACCAGGGCTGCCACCTCCCAGAAGTGCGTAAGGGCAGGCGGAAAGCACAATGACCTTGAAAATGTGGGCTATACTGCAAGGCATCACACCTTTTTTGAGATGCTCGGCAATTTCTCCTTTGGCGACTATTTCAAGGAGGAGGCCATTACATGGGCATGGGAACTGCTTATGGAGGGCTATAAGCTTGATAGGGATAGGCTGCATATCACCATATACAAGGATGACGATGAGGCCCATGATATCTGGGAAAAAAAGATAGGCATCCCTGCCTCGCGCATAACAAGGCTCGGTGAAAAGGATAATTTCTGGGCAATGGGTGACACAGGCCCATGCGGCCCATGTTCTGAGATACACTTTGACCAGGGGGCATCTGTTGGCTGCGGCAGGCCTGACTGCGGCCCTGCATGCGACTGTGACAGGTTTCTGGAGATATGGAACCTTGTATTCACCCAGTTTGACAGAAGCCCGTCAGGCAAACTCACACCGCTGCCAAAACCCAACATTGATACAGGCATGGGTCTTGAAAGGGTAACAGCGGTTATCCAGGGCGTAAAAAGCAATTATGATACAGATATCTTCAGTGTGCCCATAAACCGAATCCAGGAGCTTTCCTCCATAAAATACGGCGATAATGAGAGATATGATCTCTCCTTCAGGGTTATTTCAGACCATGCAAGGGCAGCCGCCTTTCTTATAGGCGATGGCATTATGCCCTCAAATGAAGGGCGCGGCTATGTATTAAGGCGCATAATCCGCAGGGCCATCAGGTATGGACAGGTTTTAGGATTTAAAGGCCCATTCTTTCACAGCGTTGCGGAGAGTGTGATAGATGCAATGGGCGGCCACTATACAGACCTTGAGGGGTCAAGATCATTTATCAAAGGGGTTCTAATTAATGAGGAAAAGAGGTTTGCTGACACACTCTTCTACAGCATGAAGATACTGAGCGATGAGATAGAAAGGATCAAGTCCGGCAGGGGCAATGTAATCCCCGGAGAGCTTGCCTTTAAGCTCTATGACACCTATGGTCTCTCGCTTGACATAGTGCAGGATGTTGCCAGGGATGAAGGGCTGACTATCGATATGGATTCATACGAAAAATCCATGTCATCCCAGAAAAACCAGTCAAGGGAATCATGGAAGGGGAGCGGGGAAGAGAAGATACCGGAGGTTTACAAGAAGCTTGCCTCAGGCGGCTGCCGGTCTCTTTTTATCCGTGATCAGATACAGCCATATAAATCAAAGGTATCTGCCATCCTTGTTGATTGCAGGGAGGCATCTATGGCAAAGGCGAATGATGCTGTGGAAATAGTCCTTGAATCCACCCCCTTTTATGGCGAAAGCGGCGGCCAGGTCGGGGATCAGGGCACGCTCAGTAACAGCAGTGTAAAGATCATGATCACAGATACCATAAAGGCAGGCACTGACCTTATTATACATAAAGGCAAAGTGGCGGACGGCATTGTAAAAATAGGTGATGAGATAACCGCACTCGTGGATTATGAAAGAAGAAGGGCCATACAGGCAAACCATACTGCTACACATCTTTTACACAGCGCCCTCAGGGAGATAATAGGAGATCATGTCAAGCAGGCAGGGTCGCAGGTATCTGCTGAGCGGCTGCGTTTTGATTTCAGCCATTTTGCCCAGGTTGAAAAGGAAAAGCTCATGGAGGTGGAGGCCCTTGTAAACATGCATATCAGGGATAATCACCCTGTTACGACAGAGGTGATGACAAGGGAAGAGGCATCAAAGACAGGTGCTATGGCCATATTTGAAGAGAGGTATGGCGCAAATGTCAGGGTGGTAAGTGTAGGAGAAGGAGTAAGCAAGGAGCTCTGCGGGGGCACCCATACGCACAGCACAGGCAATATAGGCTTTTTCAAGATAGTGTCAGAGGGGGCAGTGGCTGCCAATGTCAGAAGGATTGAGGCTGTAACCGGCAAAGCAGCTGTTCTTTTTTCGCAGACACAGGATAATGAGATAAAAGAGGCTGCCGCATTGTTAAAGACTGCTCCGGATCAGCTAATAGAAAAAATAAATCAGTTATTAAGAGACCAGAAGCAGAAGGATGCCGAGATTGAAGCCCTCAAGGCAAAGATCATTTCAAGGGAATCAGGTGATATCCTTTCAGGCTTGAAAGAGACTGGCGGAATAAAGGTGCTTGCCAAAGAGATTGAAGCCTCGTCACCAAAGGAGCTCCGCGATTATGTGGACAGGATAAGAGAAAAATTGGCATCCGGGATTATAGTCCTGGGCTCAAAGAGCGAAGGAAAGGTTATGCTCATATGCGCAGTCACGGATGACCTTACAAAGAGATATAATGCAGGGAAGATCATAAATGAGATGTCAGAGCTTGTTGGAGGAAAGGGCGGCGGCAGGCCAGATATGGCCCAGGGCGGCGGCAGTAACCCGCAAAAACTTGCTCAGGCCCTGGAATCAATTGATAAAATTATTGCCGGTTAATGGTGAGTTAATTGCCAGCCGGTTTTTCTTTTTCCATTTCAGCGATCTTCATATTGCATATGCTGATCTTGTTAATGGCCTCATAATACTGGCCTACATCAGGGTAGCTTTTCAGGGCAAATAAATATCTCTGGAGAGCTGCCCTGTAATTTTTCTGCCTGTAATAAAAGTTGCCTGTGTAGACCTCAAAATGGGCAAGATTTATAAGGCAGCTCCTGAGGTGCCTTCTCGCCTGTTTTGAATACTCATTATCAGGGAACAGGGCAATAAGTCTTTCAAACTCCAGCTTTGCCTTCTGGGCATAGGTCTGTTCCTGGTCAAAGCCCTTTATCCTGGTAAAATAGCACATCCCCTTGCGGTATTTTACATAGGGGATATTCTCATCCTTTGGATGATAGCTGTCAAATTCGTTATACAGATCATATGCGGATTCATATTCACCAAGCTCATAATAGGTATCAGCAAGCTTAAGCGATGCAACAATGGCTGAGTCTGTATAAGGGTACCTGTTCTTAACCATCTGAAGGCTTGCAAGCGCATTTGCATAATCACTTTTTTTCAATTGGGCCAGCCCTTTTTCAAGCAGTTCCGCATGACCCATTTCATCAATCTTGCGGGCCTTTTTGGTAGCGCAGCCGGAGGCAATCATAAAAAGTGATAAAATAAATACAAGGTATTTAATAAAGAGAAGGGGTCTTGACATCATTTTAATACTCTTCCAAAAAACGGTATGACGTTCATTTGTATTTATAAGATAACACCTGTTGCTATTGTGTGGAAAAGTTACAGGAGCTTTTTAAGCTCTCCATCTATTGAGCTCTTAGGCTGAGCCCCTACAATGGTGTTTACCACCTTTCCGCCCTTGAAAAAGATAAGTGTCGGTATATTCCGGATGCCATATTTTGCAGGGGTCTCCCTGTTATTGTCCACATCCATCTTGACAATCTTTATTTTGCCTTTGTATTCAGCTGCCAGCTCTTCAACAACAGGCCCAACCTTTTTACACGGGCCGCACCATTCTGCCCAGAAGTCAACCATTGATGGTGTCTCGGCATTTATAATCTCCGCCTCGAAATTGGCATCAGTAACCTCAAGAATATTTCCCATCTCCTGCTCCTTTCATATTAATATTAAAGGGTGAATTAGCATGCGGTGGCTGTTTTGTCAACATAAAGAACTCTGAATGCTATCTGTGAAAATATTGTAACACATTGAAATATCCCAAAAAATAACTTATCCCCCCATTTTGTCAAGAAAACGTTCTGCTTCGATTGCCGCCTTGCACCCTGTGCCGGCAGCTGCCACTGCCTGCCTGAACATTGGGTCTCTTACATCCCCTGCTGCAAATACCCCATTCACGCTGGTCTTTGCGCCGTCATGGCAGACAATATAGCCCGCATCATCAAGCGTGAGCTGGCCCCTGAATATTTCTGTGGCTGGCGCATTGCCAATACCCATGAATATGCCGTCTGCCTTATGTTCTGAGACCACGCCTGTTTTGAGATTTTTAAGGATGATCTTTTCGACGCCTTTTTCCTCAGAGCCCTGTATATCCTCAACAACAGAATCCCAGATGATCTTTATTTTCGGGTTTTTTGAGAGCTTTTCCTGTACATATTTCTCGGTCCGGAGCTTGTCACGTCTGTGGACAATGGTTACCTCCTTTGCAAATCTGGCCAGAAACAGGGCCTCCTCAGCGGCAGTATCGCCCCCGCCTATTACAAAGACAATGCTGTCCCTGAAGAAAAACCCGTCACATGTGGCGCATGCTGAAATACCCCTTCCCTTGAATTTTTCGATAGATGGGTGGTCAAGATATTTTGCCCTTGCGCCTGTGGCTATGATAAGGCTTTTAGCAAGATACTCTGTATCTTCTGCTGTTACCCTGAAAGGGTATACGCTAAGGTCCACAGCGGTTACATCCTTCATAACAAACTGTGTGCCGAATCTTTCAGCCTGTTTTCGCATGTTTTCTATCAGCTCAGGGCCTGAAATACCCTCCGGGAAGCCAGGAAAGTTTTCCACATCTGTGGTAACAAGGAGCTGTCCACCGCTTGGAACCCCTTCAATAACAAGTGGTACATAACCCGATCTTGATGCGTAGATTGCCGCAGTTAAACCGGCAGGGCCTGAACCTATTATGATTATCTCCTTTTCTTCCAATCTGAGCTCCTTTTAAAGAATAGTTTAAAAAAATCCCTTCATCCTGACGCCTTTGTCTATTTTATCCCCTACCTTTGAGCCGCAGTACTGGCACCTGTATTCATATTTATCTCCCTCTGGCAGGACTAAAAGGAGATGCTTTCTTACAGGCACTGCCCTGCGGCACTGGCTGCAATAGAGCTCCAGGGCCTCAAGTTCATTGAAATCGGCTTCCTCGCGGGAAGCGCCTGCCCTTGGTCTTCTCTGTTTCATGTAGGTATAAGTATAAGGATTCTCACGCATGCTTAAAACCTCTGGATTTCAAATGGTCAATATGCTAATTGAGTTAAAAATGTGATAAATATAATATCTCGGCGCTCATATGGCAAGGGTATCTTTTTAACAGCAGGTGAAATATTCAATCGACCATGAAAGAAAAGACTGACAGGGATAAATTTTTAGAAGGGATAACCGGTGTAGTCCTTGCAGGAGGAAAAAGCAGCCGTTTTGGCAGCAACAAGGCCCTTGCAAGCTTCAACGGCATGCCCCTTATCGAGAGGGTAACCTCCGCACTTGGCAGGGTCTTTAAGAATCTTATGATAATTACAAACAGCCCCCTTGACTATTCATACCTCAAGATCCCCCTTTACCAGGATATAATAAAGGGTATGGGCCCGGTAGGGGGGCTTTATACAGGACTTGATGCGCTTGAGGATGAGTGGGCCTTTTTCTGCGCATGTGATATGCCCTTTATAAACGAGGTGCTTTTAAGATACATGGCCGGGATAAAAGAGGGGTATGATGCGGTGGTGCCAAAGGTGGACTGGAAGATAGAGCCCCTTCATGCCCTTTACAGTAAAAGATGTGTCCAGGCAATGAAGGATCTGATAATTAAAAAGGAATTTCAGACAATCAAGGCCTTTGACAGCATCAGTGTCAGATTTGTAGGGGAAGAGGAGATAAAACAATTTGACCCTGAACTTAAGACATTTCTTAATGTAAACAGGCAGGATGACCTGGAAAGGATAATAAAACTTGTCTGACCACCATGCACCCTTATGAGCATGGTTATAAAGGAATAGAAAAATCAATGCGGGTTGAGGTTTTAAGCCTAACCCGCATTTTAATAAAGGCATTTAAGCCAATCATTTTTCTAAGTGCGTACTGTTATCATGCACCCAGCTTGCCTTTGCTTTTCATCACATCTGCAACATTCTTCATGCCCAGCTTTTCCAGTGTCCTTTTGGTAGGCCATCCGGTTTTGGTATCCCACCCTTCCAGTTTATAGAAGTGGGTCTTGAACTTTTCAACCCCTTCTCTATCCAGATAGAGATCATTCTGGCTTTCAAAGCTCCATTTTCCATTAATGTAGACAGGTTTGGGGCCGCTTATGGGGAAGGTTGCGCCGGGCATATGCATAAAGGGTGCAAACTTTTCCTGATCACGGTGCCTGCCTGCCATAACACGGATTGCCCTTTCCATGTTCCATATCTTCCTGCCTCTCTCCATTGTATCGGCAAAGCTCTCTTTACTGCCTGTTACAGCCTTATAATACCTGTATTCCAGCTCAGGGCTGGGGCCCGCAATATCTTCAGTGCCACTGCTCATAAACACCGGAAGAAGCATCTCGCAGAGAGACATGGACTCATTGTAGAAACCGGCAAAGCGTCTTGCCCACGCAACCATCTTTGCCTTATGGGATGAATAGATACCGGTTTTGAATGCCTCATCACCCTTCCATGAGTTGCTGAAAATGATGGGGTCATTGTCAAATGGGATAACCTTTTTTGCCATCATGTTAACAAGTTCCTCGGCTGTGTATGTTGCGGGCCCGCCAAAACCGCCGCCACCGGTCAGGCCGAAGAAGCCGTGCCAGACCGGGTCACCTGACATCAGTATATAGCTGTAGGCCCAGTCAACACCGGGGAGGGAATGGTGCCAGCTTGCGCCCCATGCCGGAAGCCTGATGGTCCCGTTATTCATGTCCTCCTCAAGCCTTCCCCATTTTTCCGCCGCTTCAAGGTATCCATTTGCGAGATCAGCCCCAATGCCTACGCGCCGAGCTATCGCATCGCAGAAGATTTCACGGAATTTTAGCGTATCCCACTGATCCATCGGGAGGGGGTATGAATCTATCTTTTTACCGGGGCCAAGCTCGCCGATCTCATAAAGGTACTTTATGTACCAGCCGATACCTGGCTCCATCGGCACCATCCCCTTGTAGGCCTTGGGGGCATCCGGCACTGGAAGGGTTATTGCCCCGCCGAATTTTGTGGCCCAGGAGCATATGCCCCATTTTATGGCAATGCTTGCCCCGCGCATAAGTGCGTCCGGGTCACGGCTGGAAAATGACCCTGGCTCCTGTTTTCCCATGTACCAGTATTCATCAGCGCACATGGCCTCGCCGCCGTAAAAGGAGTTGCGTTTTCTGTCATTATTAAGGCATGTCATGCATGCTGATGCCCCTGGTTGCGCCAGAACTATTTTCGGGAATTTCCTTGTGTGCCAGAGCCTCGTATCAACAAGGCCCGCAGGGTCTGCCACCTGGATACTGCCTGTGCCTATTACGCTTATTGCCTTGAGGTTTTTTGAACCAAAAACACCGCCAAAGCCTCCGGTGCGTGCGCTTACCCCGCTTCCGTGAATAAGTGAAGCAACCTTTGTCATGGATTCGCCAACAGGGCCTATGCAAACGATCTGAGGCATCAGGGTTGTGTATTCATCTCCTATCTCCTGCCACTGCTGTCCGAATCTGGTTCTTCCTGAAACAGCAGAGGTTATCCGGTCCTGTGTTTCATAGGTGTCTAATCCCCATAATTTTGAGCCATCTTCTATCACCACCTTGTCATTTATAATATTAATCCATACTGGGGCATCTGCCCTTCCATGGACAACCACACCGTCCCACCCGGCAAGTTTGAGCATGGTAGCGAATCTGCCTCCAAAATTTGTCCTGTGAAACAGCGGGGTTGGATAGGTCTCTGAGGCAATACCGCACACGCTGGTTCTGCCTGCGCCAGGCACGCCTGTGGCTGCAAGCGGGCCTGTCATAAGAGATATTACATTGCGCGGATCAAAAGCATCCTGCATATCCCAGTCACCCGGGACAACAGCAATGTCCCAGAATATGGCTGCTCCCATGCCCGCACCGCCTCCGAATTCCGCATATTTTGCAGTGTCTATTATGCTGATTTCCTTTTTTGTGAGATTTATTTTAAGTATCTTTCCTGCGTATCCGTTTGCCATTTTTATTTCCCTCCATTCCCGGACGCTTTACCAGTCTCCTGCTTGGGTAATACATAACCCTGCGGTTTTGCCTTGGGCGGCGGTGGTGCAAGATTTACATCATACCCGTTGATATCTGTCTGTGACGGCGCCTCTGTTACAAGCCTGAGCGCCCTTGCAGGGCATGTTTCAATGCATGCCTGTTTCCCCTTTGGCCCGCCCTTCTCATTCCAGTAGGGGGCTCCTTCGCAGAGGTCGCATTTGGCAGATTTTTTAGTTGCCGGGTTCCAGATGGTCTTGTGAGGGTCCTGGGGGCATGACTGGATGCATCTTTTACATCCAATGCATTTTTTCTGATCGATCCTCCTGATGTTGCCGTTTGCCTCATCCACATGGCATGCGCCTGTGGGGCAGTTCTGCACACACAGGGGTGAAACACACTGCCTGCAGACAGACATCACTACATCATATGGATACCTGGCAAATGACGGGGCATCACGGATGATCTGTATCCTGGATAATGAAGGGTTGGCAACGCCTTCATGTGTCAGGGAGCATGCAAACATGCAGCTCTGGCAACCAAGGCAGAGCCTGCTGTCATATACGATGTACCCTTCTGATTTAGGATAGGTCTTGTCACTGGCAGCAGCATTTGCAAGACCCGGGATACCTGTAGCCAGGACGCCAGCAGCAATAGCGACACCGCTACCCGCCAGAAACTCACGCCGGCCTATCTCTTTTACCTTGTCTCTTGGTTTTTCAGATTCAGCCATACCTTTTCTCCTTATATAAGGTTTACATATAACTAGTTCTGGGTATGATACACCTTTAAAAAATTAAGTACATTTGTTAAAAATAATATAATGCATTTTTTGCCTATAAAGTTTTTCAAAAATCGATCCCTTGAGACCTGACATTAGAGGAGAAAACCCTTTGACTTTTGAGGATTTTCAAATATGTTTATATCAAAAATACCCATTATTAATCTCCTGATGTTTTATTGTTTCATAATTATTTTAACTTGATAATAGTAATTGGAATTAAATGAAACAAGATGAGACATATTATAAGCAAGTAAACGATCATTCCAGGCTTTTTCAGGATCTGGTAGAGACCTCACAGGATCTTTTCTGGCAATGCGATAAAGAGGCAAGATATGTATATCTGAACCCTGCATGGGAGATCATTACAGGGTATAAGATAGAAGAGATGCTCGGTAAAAAATTCACAGATTTTCAGACCCCTGAGCAGGCAAGGCATGACATGCTGGTATTTTTACGACTGATGAATGGTGAATCCATCAAGGGGTATGAAACAGTGCACATTGGCAAGTCAGGAAACAGTATCCATCTGGTATTTAATGCAAATGCGATTCGTGATGTTAATGGTGTTATTATCGGCACATGCGGAACAGCCTTTGATATTACCGATATGAAGCGGGTTTCCGAACGCCTGCAAAAAAGTGAGATGGCCAACAGGAGCATCATAAATGGCTCTCCAATGGGTATATACCAGTATGAATTAATGGCTGACGGGAGGCTTGTTTTTTTGGGCGCTAACCCGGCTGCAGACAAGATCATTGGCATTGACCATTCACAGTTTATCGGAAAGACGATTGAGGAGATATTTCCCCCACTTGCTGATACAGAGGTGCCCTCGAGGTATAGGGAGGCTGCCCGTACCGGGGCGATATGGCAGACAGAGCAGCTTGAGTATGAGCATGGCAAAATAAAGGGCATATATTATGTTGTAGCCTTTGGAACAGGGCCAAACAAAATGGCGGCCATGTTTTTGGATATCACATCTGTAAAACAGATGGAGATGGAGTTGCAGAAGAGACAAAAGCTGGAATCTCTTGGAATACTGGCTGGCGGGATCGCCCATGATTTTAATAATCTCATGGGAGGAATTTTCGGCTATATTGATCTGGCAAGGGATTACTCAAAAGAGCCCTATGTCATTGATTGCCTGAATAAGGCCGCAGCAACAATAAACAGGGCGCGCAGCCTTACTCAGCAGCTCCTGACCTTTTCAAAGGGGGGCGCCCCTGTCAGGAAAGTTGGCCCATTATTTCCGTGTATAAAAGATGCGGTAGAATTTGCCTTAAGCGGTTCAAATGTCTCACCAAAGTACGATATACCAGAAGAGCTTTGGCAATGCAGCTTTGACAGCAACCAGATCAGTCAGGTTATTGACAACATAGTTATCAATGCGCTCCACGCCATGCCAATGGGAGGCTCAATAGAAATTACCGCCCGGAATATTACCGTTAACTCAAATGAACTTGGCAGCATGGCAAAGGGCGATTATGTGCAGATATCAATAGGCGACCACGGGATAGGCATACCCCAGGAACTGTTGTCCCGGATATTTGATCCCTTTTTTACAACCAAAACAAAGGGGCATGGTCTTGGGCTTTCTACATGCTATTCCATAATAAACCGGCATGGCGGCGCTATAACCGTTGAATCAGAACCTGGGAAGGGCACCATTTTTCATATATATCTTCCTGCCACAAAAGAGGCAGAGGTTAAGCAAGCCGTTCCTCCCCAGCCGGAATTCAGGGGAAAGGGCACCATTATTGTGATGGATGACGAAGAATCTATCCGTGACATGATGGCGAGGATGCTTTGTTCGCTCGGGTATGACGTAAAGGGCGTAAGTAATGGAGAAGAGGTCCTGATGGAGTTGGAGCGCAAAATAAAGATCAAAGATTCTGTAAAAGCCATAATACTTGACCTGACCATACCCGGAGGCATGGGGGGTAAAGAGGTGGTTGCAAAGATCAGAAAACTGCAGGGGGATATCCCGGTTTTTGTGGCAAGCGGGTATGCTGAAGACCCTGTGATGCAGAATCCGGCTGAATATGGCTTTACAGGAAGCATCTGCAAGCCATTTATGAAAAAGGAGCTTGTTGAACTGCTGGCTAAACACCTGGACGGCCATTAAAACAGATCGTTTGGATTATGTTAACTGTAATAGTAAATATGTCTATCCGAATGTCAGGCAGTTCCTGCCCGACTCCTTGCTTTTGTAAAGAAGCTCATCAGCCTTGTACCCTGAGATCTTTTCTGCTGCCCTGTTCCAGTAGGTAATAACCCTTTTTGTATCCACCATGTAAAGCCCGTCATAAAGATTATCAAGGATGTTTTTAAAGGAATCCGGTCTGAGTCTCATGCTACCCTCCTTATGAAGATTGCATTATACTTTAATGAATGTATATTATCTGACTAAAAAATCAAATATTAAAAGAGAGGAACCCTGTTTATGACCCAGAATGTTATACCAGAAAGAAAAGAGATTCCTGAAAAAGACAGATGGGATCTTTCACCCCTGTTCAGTTCAAATGAGGAATGGGAAAGCCTGTACGCCGAGGTGGAAAAAGAGCTTCCTGCATATGATAACTTCCGTGGTAAGCTTGGGGAGTCCAGCCACAGCCTTGCAGGGGCTATCGAATTTTCACTAAAGACAGACCGGAATATAGAAAGGTTGTATACCTATGCCCACCTGAAAAGTGATGAGGATAAATCAAACCAGCAGTATCTGGCAATGTATCAGAGGGCAATTGCCCTTTACACACGCGCTTCTGAGTTGGCGAGTTTTATCACGCCGGAGATTCAGGGGATAGATGAAGGCCGGATGAACCAGTTTCTTAAGGAAGATACGCTAAAGGAATACAGATTCTACCTTGAAAAGATACTGAGGTATAAGCCCCACACCCATGACGAAAAGATAGAGAGGATACTGGCCATGAGTCAGGATTTTGCCCTTGCCTCATCACAGGTGTTTGGCCAGCTCGATAATGTAGACCTCAGGTTTGGGTCTATTACAGATGAAACAGGCAAAGTGGTTGAGTTGAGTCATGGCAATTTTTCCACATTTTTAATAAACCCTGACCGTGAGATCAGAAAGAGAGCCTTTCACCAGTATTACCGTGAATATAAAGAACATGAAAACACCATTGCCACAATCCTTTCATACAGCAATAAAAAGAATATCTTTTATTCCAGGGTGAGGAATTTCAGCTCTGCCAGGGCATCTGCCCTTTTTAATGATGATGTGCCAGAGTCAGTCTATGACAACCTTGTTTCAACGGTCAGGGGAAACCTGAACCCCCTGTTTGACTATTTCAGGTTCCGTAAAAAGACCCTTGGCCTTAATGAACTTCATTTTTATGATACCTATGTCCCGATTGTGCCGGATATAAAATTCAGCATGAACTATGATGAGGCGGTTGATGTATGTGTAAATGCGTTAAGGCCCCTTGGTGAGGAATATACCTCTATACTGAAAAGGGGGCTCACAGGCGGATGGGTAGACAGATACGAAAACAGGGGAAAGAGGAGCGGGGCATACTCATCAGGCTGCTATGATTCACCGCCATACATACTCATGAATTTTCAGGACAAAAATATTAACAGCCTCTATACCCTTGCCCATGAGGCAGGCCACTCAATGCATTCATACCTTTCCATAAAAAATCAGCCCTATGTGTACCATCAGTATACCATATTCGTCGCAGAGGTGGCCTCGACCCTTAATGAGGCCCTCTTAAGCAGCTACCTGCTTGATTACTACAGAAATGACCCCTCTATGAAGGCCTACATACTTAACCGCGAGATTGACAATTTCAGGGCAACACTTTACAGGCAGACCATGTTTGCAGAGTTTGAAAAGGTTTGTCACTCTATCCTGGAGCAGAACCTGCCCCTAACCCTTGATGTAATAAAAGGGGAATACCGAAAACTCCTTGATGCATATTTCGGGGATACACTTGCAATTGACCCTGAGCTTGAACTGGAGTGTCTGCGCATACCACATTTTTATACGGCATTTTATGTGTACAAGTATGCGACCGGCATCTCTGCGGCAGCGGCCCTGGCAGATATGATTATAAATGGGGATGAAAAGGCAAGAATATCTTATCTTGATTTCCTGAAGCTTGGCGGCAGCAAATTCCCGCTTGATGAACTTAAGGATACGGGTGTGGATATGAGGTCTCCATTACCTGTCAAAAAGGCAATTGACCATTTTGAAAAAAGGGTGGGGCAGTTCAGGGAGGAGATGGAAAAATTAAGGGGATAGAGAGCGAAGGAAGAATGGGGGGCAGTTTTTATGGGCAGATGCTGCGGACAATCTGCCCCTGATTTATAACCCATCAATTCACAGATCAGCGCAGTGACAAGGCATGCCTTGTCACTGCAAACCTATGTCAGCCTTAGTTTGCCTTGTCTTCCAGCTCTTTCAGATCATCATATTTCCCTGCATTGATTACATTTTTATAGCCCAACTCTTTCAATGTCTTCTCTGCGATAGCTGATCTCCTTCCGCTCCTGCAATAGATCACAATGGTCTTTTCCTTATCCGGGACAAAATATTTTATATCCTCGGCGATTTTATCAGCAGGTATATTTTTGGCATTCTTTAAATGACCGGCCTCATATTCCTGCGGAGACCTTACGTCAATAAGTACATTGTCAGGGTTAAATGCGGCATTTTGATCTGCCGGGGTGTTTTGTGCACATGCCAAAGATAAGAATAGAATTAGAATAAGTGTAAAATATTTTTTCATGATTAAAGATTCCTTTCTTAAAGAAATAATATAATTAACCTTGCTCTCAGGTCCCTAACCTTTAATAACCATTTTTATCTCCTCTGGACGGTCTATCACTGTTATGCCCTTCATCAGCCTGAGCTTAATGGTATTTTCAACATCAACATCGCGCATTGTTAGCTGAAACGGTTTTCCGTCCGGAAGGGTTGTTGTTATTGTGCCACTTTCTCTATCAACAGGCAATATATATATCTCTCTCATAGCCTTGTTTGCCATGGCAACACAATTGGTAATCAGGGTGTCTGCAACACCGTGAACAAGTTTTGCCACGGTGTTTGCGGTTGCAGGCGCTACAATAAGGCACTGGTATTTTCCTGTCTGTAATGGCCCAACTATAAAAGGTGTGTTGGCATCCTTTTCTATCAGCACCTTTTCAGCAATGGAGTTGAGCCTTTCAGTAAGTTTATACCATTTTAAAACTGCCTCTCCTGCCTTTGATACAATGGCTGTAATCTTGATATCATCATGACCTGATAACTCCTCCATGATATCAAAGACCTCGTTCAAGAGGTCGCCGGCTCCGGTTATTCCCCAGGCCAAATTGATTGTCATAGGTTACCTGTCTCTAGTAATTTAATGTGGCAGCTAGCTTTACCATGTGGTCTATTGTCCTGTGGATGGACTTAATCCCCTCCTCATCCTCTGCTGCGCCCTCTGCCTTTCTGTCCTTTGACCAGAAGGTCATGCCCAGGTTTGCCCCAAAGGCGCCGCCACCCACTGGTATCATGCCGTTTATTATAAAAAAGTCGTGCATGGTTCTTATAACAGGCTCCTGGCCTCCTACCCTGTCGCCTCCTGAAGCAAGCCCTGCCCCGATCTTGCCAGCAAAGATACTCTTTTTTCTTGCAACAGATGCGCGCATTCTGTCAAGCACGGTTTTAAGCTGGCCGCTTATTGCCCCCTGATATACAGGGCTCCCAAGTATCCATGCATCTGCCCATTCAAGTTTGGGGTAGAGCTCCATCATATCGTCCTTGTGGATGCACCCCTCTTTTTTTCGTACACAGTAATCGCAGTGGATACAGAAATTGATCTGCTTTTTATGAACAGAAAAATATGCTGTTTCAGCCCCATGCTTTTCCGCTGCATAGCTCAGGGCAAGTTTTACGGCATAGTCTGTTGATGCTATGCGCGGGCTGCCTGAGATGCCAATGATTTTCAACTTTTTATCCGTCATATGGGCTCCGGTTACTTTTTTTGAAGATAAGGATAATAAATGAAGTTTTCAAGATAGGCGAGAAAATTATAATTTTGTTTTAAATTTTACTAATAAGGAGCATTTATTAGGGCTGAAATTTTTTCAAGAGATTAATGAATCATATATGTCGAAAAATCAATGTATGCAGAAGAGACGGGTTCTTGTCCTGCCATAGCCAGAAGGCAAAGGCGGATAAAACCCGTCTCTACAATAAAAATTATTTTGCCTGGAAGGGATGAGTTACCTTGTTTTTCTGTTTTACAACCTCTTTGGCCTTTGGTTCGCCGGCAACAGCCCGTTTTATAGCCTCTTTTGTTGCCTGATAATTGTAATCCTGGATCTTCTTGTCATCCTTTGCCTGCCAGTGAATAAATACACCAACGCATATAAAAATGTTGTCAGCTTCAGCAACAGGGATTGTCCCGTCTTCTACGCAATCCTCAACAGCCATAGCAACAGCACGCTGGGCAGGCCCGAACATCTGGACAGCCTGGGTTGCGCCCTTTATGGTTACCTTGTTGAACATTACTGTGCTGGGTTTTGTAGCAAGGTTTGGCGCTACAACTGCCAAGAGTGATGTGAAACCGTCCTTGTTGTTGGTCAGACAGTTGCAGAATGCTGTTTCTGCGGCGCTGCCACGAGGCCCCATGATAAGGTCGATATGTGCTACCTCGTTGCCCTCTCCAACCAGTGATTCACCAACCATAACTTTATTGATTTTCTTTTTAGCAGCCATGATAAATCCTCCTTTTAAATTGTTGATGTGACCTGCTTAATATTAAACACAGTTAAACCTTAAAACCTAAACAGAAAAATCTGTCTATAAGATAAATTTAATCTAATGAGGCATTTATTTCGGGATGTATCCGAAAAGAGACGCATTGTAGCCTCACGGTTTTTTCATGTCAAGTAAATGGAAAAATATTTTAACCTCTTGAAATAACAGAGGTAAATTGTTTGTTTTAATAGTAAAACCAGCAGGATAGCACTAAGAAGAGGGCGGATTTTTATGTATCTTTATCCTGTCCGGTAATTTTTTTATTGCCTGCGAGCAGTTCATCCAGGTCAATGCCGCACATTTCTGATAATTCCCGGTGAAGGGCAACACACCTTTTGGCCCCCTCTGATATACCCTTCTTAAGCAGATTCTCTTCATGCTGCCTTATTGTCTGGAGCCTCTCTCCTGCAGCAAGGTTGTCTGCTGCTGCAACAATCTTTTCTTCCAGCGTAACGGGGATATAGTCCTCGCCAGGTAAGCCAATATATAAAGCCTCTTCCTTTGTGATCCCTGCGCCAATGTGATTTCTTATTATGGAAATGAGATCATCAGGAAGGCCAATTCGTTTGGCAATTTCACAACCCGCGAGGGCATGTTTAAGCCCTTGTGTTTTTGACCTCCCTATATCATGTAAAAGTGCGCCTGCCTCAATAAGGGGCATGTTTATCTTGTAGCCCTGTTCAATAAATTTATTGCCGATTGTTACAGCGAACTGGTGCACGGCCCTAACATGGTTGAATACATTTGTGTTTACTCCTTCAGCAGTAAGGAGATTAAGACAGGTGGTGTAATTGGGGTAAGACATCATATTATGGTCTTCGGTTTAAGGTTTGCGGTCTACGGAAAAGTCCCAAAGGATAAAACAGATATTATATTATTCCGCATTTATTTAACAGTTTCTCCATTGTTTCAACATAGGTAGATTCCGGCGCTACCTTTTTTATTACCCTGTAGTTTTCCATTAACATTTCCTCGGCCTTGCCATCAGGTAAATAGTTTATTCGAGTGGCGGTTATGAGGCTTTCCATGACCAGACTCTTTGCTCGGTTAAAAAGTTCAGGTGTTATGGTTGCCTCTATATTTAATATTTCTGTATTAAAAATATGGCTTTGCGGTTTTTCAATGTAGTCTGTTACTTTAACCTCAATAAAGGCCGGGGTATCGGTTATTACAGGGGCATCAATTATCCGGGCTGCTTTAAACCTGATTTGATCCTTTTCATAGAGCGAATCGAAAAAATATTGAGGATCAGAGATGAGGTTAATAACAAAGCAGCCTCTATCCATAAGATAGCATAATGTATTTGAGCTGTTGTACATCTCTACCTGAATGGATTCCATATCAGTGGATTTTATTCCAAAGGGCGCAGCGTGAGGTGTGCTACCATTAAAACATGAAATAATAGCCTCATATGTCCAGTCCTTTTTAAATCCGAGGTCCGATAGTGTTGCCATTATTTCTCCTGTAACTGAATTATTTAACTTCCATCCGCTTAATCCATAAGCTATAAACTAATACCAAACCCGGAGGGTATGGTAAATAATATTTTATCTTCCCGAATACCGTAGACCTAAGACCTTATGCCTGCGGGAATGATAAAATAGATTAGATCAGAGCAGGTTAAAAAAATAAATGTACTTTGGAGCCACCACTAAATGAAATTATTAATCAGCGTGATAAACGAACAGGAGGCAATAGCAGCGATAAAGGGCGGGGCAGACATAATTGATGTAAAAAACCCCCTAGAAGGTGCGCTCGGCGCACATTTCCCTGAAGTAATAAAGCGGATACGAAAGACTACCTCACCTGAAATACCGGTAAGCGCAGCCATTGGTGATGCCCCTGATCTGCCAGGTTTAATGTCCCTTGCAGCCCTTGGCGCTGCTACCTGCAATATCCAGTATGTCAAGGTTGGTTTATATGGAGTGAGATCAATCGATCGGGCAACAAATATGCTCATGGAGATAAAGAAGGCGATAAAGGGATATAACCAGGATATCAAGATCATTGCTGTGGCATATGGGGATGGATTTAAAATAAATGCCATTTCACCTCATGACGCATTGATCGCTGCTGTGGAATCAGGAATAGATGGCTGTATGATGGATACAATCATCAAGGGAGAGGGTGACCTCTTTTCAGCTATTTCAGTGGGCAACATCAATAAATTTTTAAAACTGTGCAGAAGCAAAAATCTGCTTTCCGCCCTTGCCGGTTCGCTTAAGCTGGAACAACTCCCTCTGTTAAAGGAGCTTAACCCTGATATCATAGGCTTTCGTGGTGCTGTGTGCAGGGGTGACAGAGTAAATGGAGCCCTGGATTCAGAGGCGGTTAAGAATATTAAGGAGAAGTTATATTTGTAAATGAGAACTGGTATTAGAATCATAGGTCATAGAGGGCACCATGAAGTAAAGGATGCCTTAATTCGTTTCGCAAAATGGTTGCGCGCGAATTATGAATTCCCAATTAGAGTCCCTGTGTATTTAATACCGGAGAGAGAGCTTATAAGTATGCATGGTGAACAATGCTCCGCATCCTTTTTTGCTCCATGGGATCAAACGGTTGAACCTTACATTAGAATTGCCACTGGTGACTATGAAGCTGAGAAAACGGAATTCGGGCGTGATAATGCTTTAGCAGGATATCCGGGGTCATTGGCACATGAAGTTGTTCATTATCATCAATGGGTAAAAGACAATAATGTGCATGATCGTGGTGTTGTAGTAAAAGCATCAAATATGGTTAAAAGGTATTCGTATACTGTAGATCATCCGTAAAGAAAATATAACATCCCCAGTGCAGGCGACCGCCAGGTTCGCGGATTTTGGGAAAAAATCGCAGACTAAAAATCATCAATTATTTAATCGTTCAATGGAAGCCTTGGCGGTTCCTGATCGGGGCGTTATAATTTCTGTCTCGTTCACAGCTTACCTTCTGCGTATTTTATTGCCAAATCCGTAATAGCTAACCGATACTGGAATCTTTAAATCAAGAATTAACCACGAAATACACTAAATACACGAAAAGGGGTCTTGTAGTTATTGTTTTCATCAGCCATCGATGGGACGGTCAACTTTTCAAGCTGGTTACCGTTTATTATCCATACATTTACTTTGATACCTTTTATTGTTTTATAGAGCATGGAATCTACCAATTCTGTACCTCTTAGCCTTTTAATGTCCACAGGTTCGCTGTAATTTATGTCCTGGCCTCTTTGGCTACTATTACATACATATTAGCAACTCGTCACTATATCCCGGTTTTTTAACCTCTCGATTATCAACAGAATAGCCGGTATGAAGGAATAGCCCATATATCAAAATCATCCAGCCTTTTTATCACATCACCACGGTAGATAATAAGACCTCCAAGCCATTGTTTACCGATTTTTTCTGCAAGTCTTTTCAGATTACCGGTATCCCTGAAATTGACAGTCTGCCTGGATTTTATCTCTATCCCTATAAGTCCATTTGGTGTTTCCACCAGAAGATCAAGCTCAAACCCCGACCTTGTGCGATAAAAATAAAGTTTTATATCTTTTCTTAAAGTCCTTATCCATTTGGTTAACTCAGCGACTACCATTGTCTCGTAAATTTCACCGGTAATAGTTTTGCTAATGCCGCTTAACCTTCTAAGAAGACCTATGTCAAGCCAGAACATTTTCGGAGTCTTTACCAGAGAACTTGTCAGGTTACGATAATAGGGTTGAACAAGTATTACCTGATAGGAAATATGCAGATATTCAAGATAGCGCCTTGCAGTGTCTACGCTTATTGCGGCATCACGAGCAAGCTCGGAATAATTAAGCAGTCTTCCTGACCTGAGAGCCGATAGCTGTTGAAATGTCCTGAAAGGAGCCAGATCAGAAAGACTCGCAAGATCGGCCATATCCCTCTCAAGATAGGTATATTCATAATCCTTTAACCATTGCCAGCGCTCATCATCTGCCATATGAAGCAGGGCCGGCATTCCTCCCCACTGAAGGATATAATCTTCAGCTTCAACCATTTTTATACGTTCCGAGTCTAGCAGGATACCCGGTATATGCTCAAGGACTTCGGAAACAGGACCTTTGTCAAGTAGATGATCAATCAATGGAGTGGCAATATCCTCTCTTGCACTATTGTATATTTCACCGACCATCAATGGCCATTGTTCATATATTGATATCCTGCCTGACAAAGACTCTCTCACCTTTTTGAGCAGTAATATCTGACTTGACCCTGTCAGGACGCAGAAGGATATGCCGCCATTATCCCAGGCGAATTTTGTTTTATCAAATACAGAGGGCTCTTTTTGGGCTTCGTCAATAACTGCATTACCAATATCCCTGCTCCAGACTGATGAAGGGATATTCTTTATTATTTCTCTGTTTTCAGGCGGATCAAGACTAATATAGCGCAGATCAGAATAGAGCCTTTTTACAAGTGTGGTTTTTCCAGTCTGTCTTGCACCTGTTAAAAGAACAAGGTGTTTTTTAGAAGGATTGGGGAGTACTTTCTGTAAAAATCGATATTTCTGTAAATTATCGCTCATGATCGTAAAAATTACAGCATATAATACGATATGTCAACATTGTTATTCTATTTTTAATATTTTCTATTTATAGATTCCGTGCATTTCACTTTTTCTCGCTTCTAATTCAACAGAGATTTGGGTTTTCTGTAAATCTTGAAACAATGTTCATAACAAACCCTTCTTTTAACCAAAACTGTACTCAAAATTGGGTTATATTGTTAAGGAAACCTCTCTTATAAATTGAATGAGTATATGGAAATGACTTGAGCATCAGGCAATTTCGAAACTTTCAAATAAATCAGTCAACTGCTCGGGGCAATTGCCGTTTACTATCCACAGGCCGATTTCAGGTTGCTGCACGATATTCGATTTGTTCCTTTTCTTTGTCATTCCC
>CAYWRH010000001.1:0-104676 GCA_964460435.1 uncultured Desulfatiglans sp. | reverse complement strand
CTATATTAGAGAAAAAAATGTTCAATATTTATAAGGAAATTAAATGGATCTTACATTATTTTTTCTTGTTATTCTGACCTTTGTCATTCACATGATCGGCACATTAGCCTATTCAGTGAGGATATCAGGAACAAGGACAGGCACAATAGCTGTATCATTTGCCCTGTTTAATATAATGGTGTTAGGCTCCAGAACTGCAAATACCTTTCAGGGGCCCATCCTGGCAAAAAGGGTGGAACAGAATCTTGCACATGACATTTTAAATGGGGCTGTGACGGATTTCAGGGTTATGCTGTTTGCAGCATCAGCAGCAACAATTTTCGGCATATTAATCACCCCGACATTCCAGCGCATCTTTACAAACGCAGTGCAAAAATTCAGGGATTACCACTCCATCATAAGGGTGATTTTAAGGGGATTTTCTCCTGCAGGGCTTTACCATATAAGGGATTTACTAACCATACCTTCAAAAGAGAATCTTCTTTTTTTCAAACACTGCGAACATATCCCATACAGATATATATTTTTTAATATTATTGCCACGGCGGTATGGAGTACAGGGGTCTTTTCAGCGTTATATGCCGGTTACCTCAATCCCGAAGTAAGGGTAACATCCAGCCAGCTTTCACCAGTTATCAATGGGGTCGCGACAATAATTTTTCTTATTTTTATCGACCCCTATTTTTCATTATTAACAGATGACGTGGTAAATAAAAAAATCGGGCAGCCATATTACAGGCGTTCTATTATCTGGCTTGATTTGAGCCGCCTGGCCGGGACACTGCTCGCACAAATGCTCCTTGTCCCTGCTGCAATGATAATCGTATTTATCGCGGATAAAATCTGAGGTATCATATGCCAACAATAATAACCCATGCCCTTACCGGAGTTGCATCAGGGATGGCGGCATATAACCGGTCATTCCCAAAATGGTTCTGGATCTTAGCAATCTTATTACCGATTATACCTGATGCTGATGTTATATGTTTTAAACTTGGAGTCCCCTATTCACACTTTCTCGGGCACAGGGGATTTTTTCACTCCGTTTTTTTCTCATGTTTCCTTGGCACTCTTACAGGTTTTATACTCGCACGGACTGGGAGAAAAACATGGAGGCAGGGGCTTTTTTATGCCGGGTATTTTTCTTTTGTGACGGCCCTTCATGGAATACTGGATGCCTTCACTAACGGAGGTCTTGGCATAGCCCTTCTTTCACCTTTTACTGTAAAGAGGTATTTTTTCCCGGTTACCCCCATAAAGGTCTCTCCTATCAGTATAAATAGATTTCTTGATTGGAGAGGCATTGAAATTCTGATAAACGAATTACTCTGGGTCTATTTACCTTGTATTTGCATTGCCATGCTGATACGTATATTATGTCTGCTGTTTCTAAAAATAAAAAGGGATAAAATTGAATATCCGTGAAATAAAATATGATGAGCTTGATAAGCTCCTTGAGTTATACAAACACCTGCATGATAATGACTCTTTACCTGAGCCTTATGAGCTTTCAAAGGTCTGGGATGAAATACAGGGTAATAAAAATATAAAATATTTTGGTGCTTTTGGGGCCGATGAGCGGATCAGTTCTTGTTTTATGAATCAGCCGGTTTTGACAGAAACGCAAAACAGGCATTTGTGATCAAAGGAACTTGATTTTCTCCGTGCTCTCCGTGTACTCCGTGGTAAAAAAAATATTACCAAATGGTAATCTTCCGGTCATATTTTGGTTAGGTTTTTCCGGTATAAAGGTACTATTGGTAATTTGCCCTTAATAATTCCACGCCTTAAACAAGGAGGAGATCATGAAAAAGATATTTACAGTTCCGGCAACCATTTTTATTTTCATCTCTCTATGCATCCCTGTAGTTACTGAAGGGCAGCAGAGGGGCTGGTATGGCCGCGGGAGAGGCCCTGTATCCAGTGAAACATTACCCGTGCCAAAGGATGATAAGGAGAAAAAGATTATTGATGTGCTCTCCGAGATCGCCGGAAATCAGAGAGGGATGCTGAATGTCCCTATGGATGACGGAAGGCTTTTGCGGATACTTGCCGAAACAATAGGGGCAAAGCATGTGGTGGAGATCGGCACATCAAACGGTTATTCCAGCCTCTGGTTATTAATGGCACTGCGCACAACTGGTGGGAGGCTTACAACCTTTGAGATAGACCCGGATAAGGTCAGACTTGCTTCTGAAAATTTTAAAAAGGCTGGCGTTGATAAACTTGTTACCATTATTGAGGGTGACGCCCATAACGAGGTGGCAAAGGTTAAAGAAACCATAGATATACTTTTTCTTGATGCAGACAAGGAGGGATACCTTGATTACCTGAACAAGCTCCTTCCGCTTGTCCGTCCTGGCGGGCTTATCATATCCCACAACTGGAATTCCATGGATCAGGATTATATTGACAGGCTTACAAAAAGCCCTGATCTTGAAACCATAATACAGAATATACAGCTTGGAGGAGTTGGTGTAACATTGAAAAAGCGGTAAAAAATTTCACCACAGAGTACACGGAGATCACGGAGTAAAAAATTACAGTCAACATTAAAATATTAACCGACTTAATTTAGGGTGCTACAGGTTGTTAAGAATTTTACCAATATAATCAGGTTAACGTTAATGCGGATACTTCTGGTTGAAGATGACATAAAGATCGCCTCTTTTATTGTAAAAGGGCTTAAGGAAGCCGGTTTTGTTGTTGACCATGCCTCAGACGGTGAGGCAGGTCTTGATCTTGCATCAAGTGAATCATATGATGCTGCGATCATAGACATAATGCTCCCAAAGCTGGATGGCCTTAGCCTTATTGATCAATTACGGTCAAATAACATCAAGACACCTGTGCTTATCCTCAGCGCAAAACAGTCAGTAGAAGACCGGGTTAAGGGGCTCCAGACAGGAAGTGATGACTATCTGACCAAACCCTTTGCCTTTTCAGAACTGCTTGCCCGCATTCATGCACTTATCAGAAGGGGCAGCAATCTGTCAGACACAAGTCTTCTGGAGGTCGCAGACCTTAAGGTCAACCTCCTTACCCATGAAGTAACAAGAAATAATGAAAAGATTGATCTGCAGCCAAGGGAATATCTCCTTCTGGTATATTTGCTCCGCAATAAGGGCAAGATTGTATCAAAGACCATGATCATGGAACATGTATGGGATTACAATTTTGACCCCCAGACAAATGTTGTTGAGGCAAGAATGTGCAGGCTGAGGGATAAGATAGACAGGGCATTTGACAAAAAACTGATCCATACCATCCGCGGGGTCGGCTATGCAATCAGGGAATAGGTACAGGTTTTTTAATACCCTCTCATTCAGGCTCACACTATGGTATTCGGCCATATTCTTTATCCTGATACTCATGGGTTTTTTCCTTTTTAACCTTCTTCTATCATCCAGCCTGAATAAGGAGCTTGACCAGAATCTTTTGGGCGAGGCAAAAGAGATCTCTTTGCTGCTGGAAAGAAAGACCATTCACCATGTAAGTTCCGCAATGCAGCTTGAGGCTGAATCAGAAGGGGTGCAAAAGATCTTTTACAGGCTTATGAACAGGGATGGTGAGACCATCGTTAAGACTGATGATTCCCGCTGGAAAATAGGCCCGGGCAGAAAGGCGATAAACACTATTGTTAACGGGAATGATTTCTTTTTTGAGACCATAGCCATCCCGGGAAGCGACTATGAGGCAAGGGCTTTATACAGCCGGCTGGGCAAGGAGTATATCCTGCAGATAATGGTTACCACAGAAGAGACATACAGGTTTCTGGCTCTTTTCAGACAGATATTCATGGTCATAATGGGGATCATGTTCATCCTTTCAACTGTGGTAGGGTGGTTTATGGCGAGGAGGGCCCTCACCGGTGTGGAAGAGGTGACCGAAACGGCCATCCAGATAACAGACGGCCTTTTTGATAAGAGGGTCAGGATAACAGGTCACGGCGAAGAGCTGGACAGGCTTGCCACCACATTCAATATGATGCTTGAAAAACTCCATACCCTTATAACTGATATAAAGGAGACAAATGACAATATTGCCCATGACTTGAGGAGCCCTGTAACAAGGATAAGGGGGATTGCCGAAACAACCCTTATGAGCGATGGGTCTGACAAGGAATATGAGGCAATGGCGGGCAGCATAATAGAGGAATGTGACAGCCTGCTTACAATGATCAATACAATGCTCTATATCTCCCAGGCAGAGGCTGGCGTTTTAAAACCGGATATCAGTGATGTTGATCTCTCTCAGCTTATCAGCGAGGCATGTGAGCTTTTTCAGCCGGTTGCAGAAGATAAGGGCATATCAGTCATTCAGAAGACTGAAAGGGCCATAGTGAGGGCAGACAAAGAAAAAATACAGAGGGTAGTGGCAAACCTTCTGGATAATGCGCTTAAGTACACACCCGAAAGGGGGGTTGTAACATTTACCATTGCACAGGATCATGAGAGGGTGACAGTCTCGGTTGAAGACACCGGTATCGGAATAGCTGCGGAAGATATCCCGAAGATATTTAACAGGTTCTTCAGATGTGACAGCAGCAGGTCACTTCAGGGTGTGGGGCTTGGCCTTAGCCTTGCCAAGGCTATTATTCAGGCACATCACGGCGAAATATCCGTATCAAGCGAACCGGGAAGGGGCAGCGTATTCACCTTCACCCTTCCCAGGCTTAACGAAATGTGTACTGAATTGCCATAATTAAATATCTTGTTATTTTAAGATAAGGAGATTTAATGGGCATCTTGAGTAAAAGTTACAGATTTTTATCAGGGCCTGTGTCCGGGAACACAAGGATCGTGGCGTTTTCAACCCTTTTTTTCCTGTTCATCTCTAACACCAGGGGAGAAGATAATCCAAATCAGCCCTCAAGCGCTCCTGTGTCAGAATCCTTAATCCCTCAAAATATTGAGGCGCAAAATGCTGTAATAGGGAATATTATCATCGATAACCAGAATGTCTTTGATACTGATAATCCACTGGAGGACAGGTGGCTATACAGGGCAGCCAATTTCCTGCATATCAGAACACGGCCAAAGGTTATACGGAGGCAACTGCTGTTCAGGGAGGGTGATAGCTACTCAGTGCGCGATGCTGAGGAGAGCGCCCGTATCCTTCGCAGCAATACATATATTGGAGATGCCACTATAGAACCTGTTCGTTTCAAGGATGGCGTAGTTGATTTGAAGGTAAAAACAAGGGATGTATGGACACTGGGTGTAGGCACTTCATTCGGAAGAAAAGGCGGTAAAAACAGCAGCGGGCTCGGGATTGAAGAAGATAATCTTCTGGGCACAGGCACTGCGATCGCTCTCAATTATAAATCTACAGATGATCGTGATATTAAGATGTTAAACCTTGCGAACAGGCATCTTGGCGGGAGCCTGTATGAAGCAGCTATTACATTTGCGGACAACAGTGATGGTTTTGAGCGTTTCATTCGTGTTGGCAAACCCTTTTTCGCCCTTGATAGCCGCGAATCTATTGGCGGCTCCCTGATGTCTGCACAGAGGATAGATTCCCTTTATGACCGGGGAGAGACTATATCAGAGTTTGACCATAAGCTAAAAAACTATGAGATGGACATCGGGTGGTCAAAGGGGCTCATTGGCGGATGGACCAGGCGTTTTTCAACCGGAATTGCATATGAAGATCACCGATTTAGCGCAACCCCTGATACATTGTCTGAGGCTGTATTACCGAAAGACCGTGAATATCTGTTCCCATATCTTAATCTGGAGATAATAGAAGATGATTATATGACTGTCAGCAACTTTAACCGGATTCATGAAACCGAGGATCTCCATTTAGGCGTTAATTTCATGATAAAAGCCGGTTATTCAAATAAAGCAGTAAGCTCTTCAGATAGCGGGCTCCATTTTAACAGCGCCCTGAGCAAGGGGCTTCTGTTAGGCGAATCCAAGACCTTGCTGTTCGGGTGGCAGCTTGGCGGACGTCTTATGTCCGGGAATAGTGAGGACATCAGGGTTTCAGCCTATTCCAATTACCACTGGCGGCAATCACCCCACAGCATGTTTTATGCAGGTTTAAAAGGCACAGTCGGCAAAAAGCTTGACCTTGATAATCAGTTATTGCTTGGGGGTGATACAGGTCTTAGGGGGTACCCCGCCCATTACCAGGGTGGAAATGCATCTGCATTATTAACCCTTGAAGAGCGGGTATTTACAGACTGGTACCCCTTCCGTTTATTCCGTATCGGCGGTGCAGTGTTTTTCGATGCAGGCCGTACCTGGGGCAACAACCCGGTTGGAGATAAAAATCTGGGCCTGCTCAAGGATATCGGGATAGGCCTAAGGATAGGCAATTCCCGTTCAGGTGTCGGTCGCATGATCCACATTGATCTGGCGTTTCCTCTTGATGCTGAACCGGACATAAAAAATGTTCAGTGGCTGGTGGAGTCAAAGATTGGTTTTTAAATCAGCACGCTGTCAGCTATTCAAGCATCTACCCGCTGCAGGGCATCTTTTAAGAGCTCTATATTTGTTACTCCTTTAACATTACCAAATAATAATCTTCAGGTCATCTTCTGGTTAGGTTTTTTTTATAAAATCATTAACAGGATTCATTTAATAAAATAGTAATACTAGGATATGGCTATAACTTGTAAATTTCTAAAAATTGTTACGAATAATTTAAAGTTATCTTTATTAATATCTCTCTGCATAATCTGTTTTTTCTCTTTAAAAATATACCACCACATTTTGCCTTTTCCTGACAGGAAATGGATATCTTCAAATCTTTCAAAAATAGAGGTTAAAGACCCTTCCCATTTTTCCTTTGCCATATTTGGCGGGAACAGGTTTGGGAGGCATGTTTTTGAAGGCATGCTCAAGCAGGTTGATCATGACCCTGATATTGCATTTGCTGTTGATCTCGGTGATGCAGTCCTAAAAGGGGGAAGAGGCCACTACCACCACCTGATTAAACAGATAGACAATAATCTCGGGATACCGCTTCTTACTGTCATGGGAGATAATGAGTATAAGAGTGGAAGAGAATTATATCAGAGCATATTCGGCCCCCTGTATTATTCATTCCAGGTTGGCAAGAGCTTTTTGATTATCATAGATAATGTGAAAATGGGCGGAGTTGATCAGGAGCAGATGCAATGGATCAAAAATGAGCTTGAGGGAGCTGCTAAATATGATAACAGGATAATATTCATGCATCGGCCTCTTTATGATCCAGAGAGAATAAATAGCCAATCTATGCCGGAAGAGTTGTCATCAAAGCTAATGGATCTTTTTCTGAAATGTCAGGTGACGCATCTCTTTGCATCAGACATTAATGGTTACTACGATGGAACTCTTAAAGGGATTCCTTATACCATTATAGGAGATACAGGAGAGATGCAATATAACGGCAGGAAGGCTGATATTCCTCTTTTTCTGAAAGTGCATGTGGAAAACAATTCTGTAAAGGTTGAGGCCAATAATGAGATTTTAAAAGGATTTCTTCATATGAACAGGGTCAATAACAGGGCCTTTTATTTACTTGATAATATGATCAGTGTCCACTGGCTGGAACTATCTATAATAGCCTTTGCCCTGTTTGTATGTGTGTTTTACATAATCCGCAAACAAAGGACTGGCAAAATAAATGAAGAATAGTTTTTCAGAGAAATATCTCAATGGAATAACCGCCTCTTTATACAAACGGGAGTTGAGTATTTTCTGGCTTATAATCCTTACAGCCATGTTTATGGTGTTGTTTGATAATTTTACCTTTTTCAGGAATATTACAGCTATCTATCCTCCTTCAATCAGTAATATAGTTTTTTTAGGCTCAATATCTATTGTATTAACATCTGTAATAATTATTGTTCTTTCAGTTTTTTGTTATAAATATACAACAAAACCAGTCCTGATCATCATCCTGATAGCCTCTTCCATTGCCAGTTATTACATGAAAAATTACAATGTGCTAATTGATGAATCCATGATTCGGAACGTTATTGAGACCAATAGTGGCGAGATATACGATCTGTTAAGTATTAATCTATTTATTTACCTCACCCTTACCGCAATATTACCCTCGATACTCATCTGCAAAATACGAATCAGATATAAACCATTGCTCAAAGAACTGCTTTTTAAAATTATACTCCTTGCAGTGGCTTTTTTAATTATTCTTGCAATGTTTTTACCCTTGAGTGATTTTTATTTTTCCTTTTTCAGAGAGCATAAACAATTAAGATACTATGCAAACCCTCCATCCTATATATATTCGATCAGCAAATATATTGCCCATCATATTAAGAGCGGCGAAGCGAAAGTGAAGCCTATTGGCGCAGACGCCAGGATCCCTGATGCGGATACTGACAGGGAATTGATAATCCTTGTGGTTGGGGAGGCCGCCCGTGCAGATCGATTTTCCATTAATGGATACAATAAAGAAACCAATCCCCTGCTTAAAAGGGAAGATATCATCAATTTTCCTGATGTCCATTCCTGCGGGACATTAACAGCGGTTTCTGTGCCATGTATGTTTTCGATTTTTGGCAGGGAAGAATACACAGAGAAAAAGGCAGAATCAACATATAACATACTTGACGTCCTGGATATGGCAGGGGTCAATATCCTGTGGCGGGATAATAATTCCAGCTCAAAGGGGGTAGCGAACAGGGTGACCTATGAAGACTATCAAACCCCTGAAAGGAATACTGTATGTGATATAGAATGCAGGGATGAAGGGATGCTGGTTGGCCTGCAGGAGTATATTGACAGCAAAAAAACTGGAGACATATTGATTGTTCTTCATCAGATGGGCAACCATGGCCCGGCCTATTACAAGAGGTATCCTGAAACATTCGAGAGATTTACACCCGTCTGCAAAACCAATCAGCTTGAAAAATGTACAAGTGAAGAGATCAATAATGCATATGATAATGCCATTTTATACACCGATTATTTTCTGTCAAAGGTGATAGATTTATTAAAGCAAAACAGGGGATTCGAGACAGCCATGTTCTATCTCAGTGATCATGGAGAATCACTTGGTGAAAACAATCTCTACCTGCACGGTTTGCCTTACTTTATGGCGCCTGTAGCACAGACACATATACCCGCCATTATGTGGTTTGGTGATGGATTTAAGATAGACAAAAAAATCCTTAAAGAAAAAGCAGCGAAGGAATATTCACAGGATAATCTTTTTCATACACTTCTTGGATTGATGGAGGTAAAAACAACCATCTATGATAAGAATATGGATATAATAGAATCTGCTTCTGAAACTGTTTCAGAAGGAACTAAAGACATAGCAGAAAATGTAAATATTCACGGTCAGGGAAATTAAAATGCAAAACAGTTCTTTTAATCAGGAAGGGCATAAAAGCCAAAATAAGTTTTTGGAAATTTCCAATCTAAGGCTGATTTTTATCACTGCGCTATTCCTTATAGCATTCGACAACTTTGCCTTTTATAAGAATGTCACAGAGGTCTATCCTGTTTCAACCGGCAACATTGGTTTCCTATGCTCAATATCTGTTGTATTAATATCAGTCACAGTATTATTATTTTCCATCTTCTGCTTTAGGTACACAACAAAACCTGTACTGATAACCATCCTGCTGCTCTCCTCACTTGCAAGCTATTTCATGAATAATTACAACATTGTCATTGATGAGACAATGATCCAGAACACAATCCAGACAAATACAAGCGAGGTCTTTGACCTCCTGAATATAAAACTGTTTATCTATCTGATCTTTGCAGGGATTATTCCATCCATAATTGTCTATAAAATAAAGATCAAATACAGATCATTCAAAAGAGAGCTCCTTTCAAGGCTCATAATTATTTTCTCCTTGCTTGTCATCATAATCATAGCTGCCTTTCCTGTAAGTGACTATTACACCTCATTTTTAAGGGAGCATAAGCCTTTAAGGTACTACACTAATCCAGCCTATTTTCTCTTTTCCACCGGAAGATATATAGCGCAAAACTTAAGAGGCAGTGAAAGGGCAATAACGCCGATAGGAGAGGATGCAAAAATTTCTGCAAAAGATAGAGATAGAAAAAAGCTGATTATCTTGGTAGTTGGAGAGGCAGTAAGGGCAGATAGATTACATATGAATGGTTATGAGAGAGAAACAACCCCCCTTATTGAAAAAGAGGAGATAATCAATTTCCCGGAGATGTATTCGTGCGGCACCACAACATCTGTCTCCATCCCCTGCATGTTTTCCAGCCTCACACGGGCAGGCTATTCCGACAAAAAGGTTCGATCAACCTATAATATCCTGGATGTATTGAGCGCTGCCGGGGTAAATATCCTCTGGCGTGAAAATAATTCAAGCTCAAAGGGTGTGGCTGACAGGGTAAATTATGAAGATTTTAAAAACCCTGAAAAGAACACGATCTGTAATCCTGAATGCAGGGATGAGGGGATGCTGGTCGGCCTGCAGGAATATATTGACAGTAAAAGGTCAGGGAACATATTGATAGTCCTCCACCAGATGGGTAACCACGGCCCTGCCTATTACAAGAGGTACCCGGAAGAATTTGAAAAATACACGCCTGTATGTAAGACATCACAGCTTGAAGAGTGCTCTGCTCACGAGATCAGCAATGCATATGATAATGCAGTGCTATATACTGATTATTTTCTTTCAAAGGTTATAGCCCTTTTAAAGGAGAACAGTCAGTTTGAAACAGCCATGTTCTACATAAGCGATCATGGCGAATCACTGGGCGAAAACAGCATATATCTGCACGGGCTACCCTATTTTATGGCGCCGGAAAATCAGAAGCATATCCCTGCCATCATGTGGTTTGGAGAAGGTTTCAATATTGACAGGAAAAGGATGAGGGAGGCCGCAAGGGAGCGCTATTCACATGACAACCTGTTCCATACATTGCTGGGTCTCATGGATGTGGAGACCTCTGTGTACAATAGGGATATGGATATCACGCACTACGCCACAGTGAATGCTAAGGATTAATTACAACTAAAGGAGATTAATTAACAATGAATGGAATAATTACGGGAAAAGGCAAAAGAGGCTTTCACATTACAATCATCTGTTTTCTTGTTTTTTTTGCATGCACACTCTCTTTTGCACAGGGGGATGCCTCTATTCAAAAGGCAAGGGAGTCAAATGTCTTTACTGCAGAAGATATCATAAAGATGAATGTTTCGAGCGTAACCGAAGTTCTTGAACATATACCGGGCGTTACTACAGCCGGTAAGGGCGTCGCCATAAACGGGTCATCAGAGATCCTTGTCCTTATGGATGGTCGAAATATTAAAGACCCGATTTCAGGGGATATAAAGTGGGATCAGGTCTCATTAAACAATATAGGCAGGATTGAGGTCATCAAGGGAGGCGGCTCCGGATATGGCGAAAACTCCAGCGGCGGGGTTATCCTTATTACATCCAAACTTGCAGACACCTACAGCGGCAATCTGGAAGCAGCCTTCGGAAATATGAATTACAGGGAGTACAGCGCAGATATCCAGACACAGGTAAAGGGGATCAAGATTGGGGTAATGGGAGGTTATGAATCTGATGACGGGTGGCGCACTAACGAACATGATACAGAAACAAAGGCAGGCATGAACATCTCATATGCACCGCAGTCAGATATAATATTTTCACCCTCATTTAACTATTTCAAGGATGAAAAGGGGCTTGGCGGGCCATATTTTGCCCCTACCCCATATAATGATGCCATCTTTGAAAGTTTTTCGGCCACCCTTCCTATAAAAATAAAAAGGTTGAACAGCAAGTTTATCTATACAGACTCAATGGATCAGAGCATAGATGCTGAGCCAGCGCCCATACCTCACAACATCAAGATAACCCCTGAGATACTCAGCCAGGAGTTTACAACCGATTTTTCTTTTTCCGAAAGAGCCCTTCTAAGCGCCGGCATAGGGTATGAACATGCAGAGGTTGGTGTGGAGACAAATATAAATAATGTACAACTGCCATATGCTGAACATAAAGAAAAAAAGGGGTGGGCATTTACAACCTACAAACTTGAATCAAATGAGAGCCCGTATTCGATATATTTTGGACTCAGGGGCACATACTATAATAATTTTGCAAACAGCCTGAACCCTGAACTGACCCTCGGGTATAAAAAGGCCAGATATGGCCTGGTCTTTGGCTTTAACCTTGCAGACAGGCTACCCAGTTACAAGGACAGGTACAGATCAGACGCCTTTGTTATAGCTAACCCTGACCTGAAAAAGGAGGAGTTTACAAACTACAAACTGACACTGTTCTATACACCTGTCACTTCATTGTCCTTTAATGTTACGCCTTATTATACTGAGGTTGAAGAGCTTGTCACCATGGATTCCATCATGACAGAGGCAGGGCTTAGGCGCACCTTTGTTAATGTGGGGAGCGCCACTGAAAAGGGGGTTGACAGCTCCATGTTCTGGAAGCCTGATCCCATGTTCAACCTTTCACTCTCATATACATACACGGATGCAAAGGATGATGCCACAGACCTGTGGCTTCCCATGAGGGCAAAAAACAGGTTCCAGGGTAAGATTATCAGCTCGCCAATCGAAAACCTTTCCATAAGCACAACAGTAAAATATTCATCCAGGGAGTATGCTGACAGTGAGAATTTCATGAGTGTAAAAAGCCATTATGAAGTGGATGCCAGGGTTGAATATGACTTGAACAAATACAAACTGTTTTTCCAGATCGAGAACATGTTTGATAAGGACTATATACTGCCCTTTCTTGTGCCTGCAAAGACAAGGTCTTACTATGCCGGCATAAGATATTCATTTTAATATAGTTGTATCGGAGGTTATTTTATGGAAACAGAAAAGAGGTTCAGTTCAAGGCGATTTGTATCAGTAATGACCTTGTGCACATTTGTGATTACCGGCATCTCGGGGCTGGTTCTGCTATTTTCCCACGGCCCTTCTGAAAATAGCGGGGTTATGATCAACTGGAAGGCTATGCATGAGGTCAGTTGCATCTTCTTTGTAATCTTCGGGGTATGGCACCTTATTCTTAACTTCAGGGTCTTGTGCACCTATTTTAAAGGCAGGGAAAGGCGGTTTGCCATTAGAATGGACTGGGTAATCCCCGTTGCCATTTCGCTCCTGTTTTTTATCTTTGTTTCTCTTATCCCGGAGGAAAGGCATGAATTTGAGGGAAATAACAAAGAATTTTATGAGAGATCGATGAGGCATGGCCATTAGGAAACCGATTATTTTTCGAGGTTGATAGTTACTTTGCCTGATGACAGCATATGTTTGGGCCGTTTAAAGGCAGATGGAAAATATTAATTGGTTGATCCTTTTGTTGAGCAAAAATAGTTCAGTTATCTATAGATAAATCTCCCGGACAAGGAATAAGTCGAATATGAAACTTACAGGAAAAAACAAAATAGTAACTATTCTGGCAACCATACTTATTATTGCATTTGTATGGCAAATCATCACCCGTGTCAGGGAACAGACTGGTGGCCGTAGCGAGCGCCGTCAGGGCGGGCCAAGGGCTGTGCCTGTTGAGGTGGCGGAAATAAAAACAGGCTTGATCGAGCTGAAAAAAACGTTTAGCGGAACCCTTGAGTCCCCTTCCCAATTTGTTATTGCCCCCAAAATAAATGGCCGCATTGAGCTTCTTAAGGTTGATATAGGGGATACAATAAAACGCAACCAGGTGGTTGCCGAACTGGATGACGCAGAATATGAACAGGCAGTTCTTCTTGCAAAGGCAGATCTTGCTGTTGCAGAGGCGACCCTGGCAGAGGCAAAAAGCAGTTATGAAATAGCTCAAAGGGAGTTAAAAAGAATAAGCGAATTACTCAAGGGCGGATTGGCTTCAGATTCGGAATATGATTCTGCAAAGGCTGATCAGCTTGCAAAACAGGCAAAACTGGCTGTCTCCGAGGCACAGGTAAAGAGGGCAGAGGCATCCCTTGAGACAGCAAGAATAAAACAGGGGTACACAAAGATAGTGGCAGCATGGACAGGCGGGGATGACACCAGGACAGTAGGAGAAAAATTTGTCAATGAAGGCGATATGGTATCTGCAAATGCTCCTCTTCTATCCATTGTTGAACTTGATCCAATCCTGGGTATTATTTATGTATCCGAAAAGGACTATGTTTATCTCAAACCCGGTCAATCTGCATTTTTAACGACAGACGCTCACCCTGAAGAGATATTTAAAGGAGAGATAAGCCGTATCGCCCCCATCTTCCGCCAGGCGACAAGGCAGGCAAGGGTTGAACTCACCATTGAAAACCGCAAATTAAGATTGAAACCCGGCATGTTCATACGGGCAACCATTGTGTTTGATAAGGTGAGTAATGCAACGATTGTCCCTGAGCAGGCCCTGACAAAAAGGGATAATAGGGATGGAATATTTATCTTCAATGACGATAATAAAACCGTCAGGTGGTGCCCTGTAAAGGCAGGAATCCGTGAAGGCGCAAAGGTGCAAATCGATTGTGAAGGGTTGACAAAAGGTCTTGTAGTCACCCTGGGGCAGCAGCTTGTGGATGACGGGTCAGAAATTCATATCTCGGGAGAAAGCAATAAAACAGGCATAACAGACAAAATGGAGAGACAAAAATGACTCTTGCGGAATTCAGCGTAAAACGCCCCATAGTAATAACTATGGTTACGCTTATAGTAGTCATACTTGGGGCAGTGTCATTAAGCCGGCTCCGGCTCGATATGCTTCCGAGTGTTGAACTGCCTACCCTGAGCGTACGCACTTCATATGCTGGGGCAAGCCCCGAGGTAATGGAAAGACTCGTGACACAGCCGCTGGAGGAGATAATTGCCACTGTGCCCGGTGTTGAAGAAATGACCTCGGATTCCTCAGAGGGTAACAGCAATATAAGGGTAACCTTTGTATGGGGCACTGACATTAATACTGCTGCAATTGATCTTCAGAGCAAAATCGAAGATGGAATGAATGATCTGCCTGAGGATGTTGTAAAACCAAGGGTCGATAAGTTTGACATATCAAGTATCCCTGTAGTGATACTGGGGATATCCAGTAAACTCGACCCTATTGAACTGACAGAGCTTGTTGAAGACCAGATCAGGTACAGGTTCGCCCGTATTCCGGGTGTTGCCCAGGTTGATATCTGGGGCGGTTATAACAGAGAGATAAGGGTTGAGCTGAACCCCCAGAGCCTGAAGGCCCTTAATATCCCGCTCGACCGGATTCTGCAGGCAATACGTGACGCCAACCTTGACAGACCCGCAGGAAAGATAGAGGAGGGAAAGTATGATATTGCACTGAGGGCGCCAGCCGAATTTGCAAACCTGGATCAGTTGAAAAATACAGTGCTCATTACTCATGATGGGGCAGCAGTTACCCTCGGTCAGATCGCAGAAATAAAAGATACATATCAAAAGGTTGAAAGGATTGTAAGGGTTAACAGAGAACTCGGAATGAGGCTTGGAATCCGCAAGGAGGCTGATGAAAACACTGTAGAGGTATCAAAGCGTGTTCTGGCAGAGATAGAAAAGGTAAACATGGATTTTCCGCAGGCGCATATTATCCCTGTGATAAATCAGGGCAACTTTATTGAAAGATCAATACAGAACGTGGCAAATTCGGTCCTCTATGGCGGTGGGCTTGCAATTATTGTGCTTCTGTTTTTTTTGAGAAATATAAGGAGCACCGTTGTCATATCACTTGCCATCCCCATTTCCATAATAGCCACCTTCACACTCCTTTACTTCGGCAACTTTACCCTAAACCTCATGACACTGGGAGGGCTTGCGCTGGGTGTAGGCATGATGGTGGATGGCTCCATTGTTGTTCTTGAAAACACCTTCCGCCACAGGGATGAAAATAATGAAACCCCTTATCATGCTGCGATCAAGGGCACAAAGGAGGTTGGCGGCGCAATTATAGCAAGCACAATCACAACACTGGTAATATTTTTACCCCTCATTTTTGTAAGGGGTATTTCAGGCATCCTTTTTAAAGAACTGGCCTATGTTATTATATTTTCCCTGATCTGCTCCCTTTTTGTGTCATTGAGTCTGGTTCCTATGCTCGCCTCCAGGCTTCTTGAAGCCAACGAACATAAATCCAGAATAAAAAGCGGATGGATTAATCGGCTTATAAATATCTCTTCAGAGTTTTTAGATTCCTTAAACAATTCCTATCAGGATCTTCTCGGACTCGCCCTGGCGCATAAGGGAAGAACCATATTTATTTCATCCCTTCTGCTTGCCCTCAGTTTTCTCCTTTATCCACTTATCGGAACCGAGCTGCTCCCGCCGAGCGATGAGGGTGAAGTGCGTATAAACGGAGAAATGGAGGTCGGCCTCAGACTTGAACTAGCAGATGAGCGGACAAAAAAGATGGAGGAGATTGTTTACCCCGCTGTTCCAGAGCTCATATCATCGGTCGTAAGTGTTGGCTCCTCATGGCGCGGGGGAGGAGGTTCAAGGGGAGAAATTAATCTCTCCCTGACACCGCTTAAGGATCGCAGCAGGTCAAATGTCGAGATAGCAAACGATCTGAGGTCCCGGCTCGAGAATAAAATACCCGGTATGGATATCAGGGTTCAGGCGCCCCAGGGCCAGTTTATTCTGAGCAGGCTTATTGGAAGCGGACAGGAAGGCATTACAATAGAAATACGCGGTTATGACCTTCAGATCCTTGACCTCTTAACAGAGAGGGTACTTAGTGCTATCAGGGATGTCCCCGGTATTACAGATACCGATGTGAGCAGAAAGGCCGGTGTCCCCCAGCGTGAAATACATGTTGACAGAAACAAGGCCGCTGACCTGGGCTTAAGCGTCAGGGATGTTACCAGGGTGCTTGAAACAGCCGTTGCAGGCACAAGGGCCGGCGAATACCGCACAGGGGGCAATTCCTACAGGATCCTTGTCCAGCTCAAGGATGCCGAAAAGATGTCCATTGATGAAATCCTTAACCTGACACTCTCAACCGGTTCCGGAGAGCTTGTTTCACTCAGGAATCTGGTAAGGGATGAGTCCGGCAGGGGGCCGGTTTTTATAGAAAGAAAGGATCAGCAGCGCATAGCCTATGTAACTGCCAATATTGCGGGCAGGGATGCAGGCTCTGTTGCAGCGGATGTACAGGAACGTCTTTATGAGATCGCCAAACCTGTTGGTTACGATTTAAGGGTAGCTGGTAATTTTGAAGAGCAGAAAGAGGCCTTTCATGAGCTTATTATCTCCCTGATGCTTGCCCTTGTGCTTGTATACATGGTGCTTGCGTGCCAGTATGAATCTCTTAAAAATCCTTTTGTGGTTATGTTTTCAGTGCCAGTGGGTGCAGTAGGGGTGCTTGTAACCCTCTTCATTACGAATACTACACTGAACATTCAATCCTACATAGGATGTATTATGCTGGGAGGAATCGCTGTTAACAATGCAATTCTCCTTGTAGACCAGGCCGGGCTGCTCGAAAGAGAGGGCATGCCGGTTCAGGAGGCGGTTCTGGAGGCAGGCCGAAGGAGGCTCAGGCCTATTCTGATGACAACCCTTACCACAATTTTCGGTCTCCTTCCTCTTGCCTTCGGTATCGGTGAAGGGGCAGACGCACAGGCGCCGCTTGCCAGGGCGGTTGTAGGCGGGCTTACAGCATCTACATTGATAACGCTGGTATTGATCCCGGTTATATATACACTATTTCATCGGAAAGGTAATTAGCTATGGCCTCGCAAAACAGGTTAAAACAGGGCATGCTTATGTATCTCACTGCATGCGCATTTATTCTACCCCTTGCTTCATTATCCTCTTCAGGTGAAGAGTCAACTGAAAACCAGGAGATATCAATAAAGGAGGCCACACTGCGTGCGCTTGAAAATAACCGTGCATTCCTGATCGAGCGTATTAACCCGGAAATACAGAAAACATATGAAATGGAACAAAAGGCTGTTTTTGATCCGGTTATCAACCTTGAAAGCAATCAGTCAAAAAGCACACTTGCCAGCGGGATCGTTGACCTTACCAATATTGAAAGAAAAAATAACAGTATTGATGTATCCAAGAAATTCTCAACAGGGACAGAGGTATCTCTTGGAATAAAAACGCAGCGTATTGATTCGGAAAGGTCGGGTGTCCAGGCCAGTGCGGCAGGGGTAATTTCCATTAACCAGCCTCTTTTAGAGGGTTTTGGAAGAGGCGCAAATCTTGCAAACCTTAGAAAGGCCCAACTGGCGCTGCTTGCATCTGAATATGAACTGAGGGGGTTTGCAGAGGCGCTTGTTGCTGATGTGGAGAAAACCTGCTGGGACTATGTCCTGGCCCGTAAAAGGATTTCAATCTTTCAGAAATCCCTTAAACTTGCTGAAGAGCAGCTTGAGGAAACTGCTAAAAGAATAAAGATCGGCACTCTCGCAAAGGTAGAGCTTTATGCGGCGGAGGCAGAAGTGGCCCTGCGAAAGGAGGCGCTTATAAATGCCAGGAGCGACCTTGCATTAACAGGGCTCAGGCTTCAGCGCCTTTTAAACAGCCCTGATGGCAATCCACTGGAGACCTCAATAAACATATCTGACATCCCGGTAGCTGTGGATACAGAGATAAATGCACTGACTGAATGCATTCAAAAGGCGCTCATAATGAGGCCTGAAATCAACCAGGCGAAGCTTGATCTGAAACAGGGTGAAATCGAGGTGATTCAGACAAAAAACGGCCTTTTACCGGTGCTTGATTTTTTTATTACAGCTGGCAAAACCGGCTACTCGGATTCCTTTGGGGATGCTTTCAGAAAAATAGATGATGGCAACTATGACATATCTGCAGGGATTTCCTTTAGTTTCCCTATCAGGAACAGGGCTGACAAGGCAAGATACAACAGGTCAATTATTTCTAAAAGACAGTCGGAAGAGGCCCTTAAAAACCTGGAACAGCTTATTGAAGTGGATGTGCGTTCAGCTCTGATAGAAATCAATCGTGCAAGGGAGCAGGTTTCTGCCACTGCCGCCACCACGCGGCTCCAGGAGGAATCAGTAAGGGCAGAGACAGAAAAATTCAGGGTTGGCAAATCCACCGCCCTTCTGGTGGCAAGGGCCCAGCGGGATTTTGTGGCAAGCCAGATTACGGAAATAGAGGCGCTGATAACTTATCTTAAGGCCACGATCAGTCTTTACCAGGAGGAAGGCACTCTCCTCTTAAGAAGGGGCATTGATGCGCCCGGAAATGAACCGGTATCTTTAGATGATGCAAACTAACTGCATTATGAAATAGCTATTAAAAGGGTTTTCTGTTCTCTCTGGAGGAAATTTTTTAAACCCTGTGCTGCACAGGTCGTCTACTGTAAACCTCATATCTTTATCTATAATTGTTGACATAAGCTCTTTTTCTTTGCTAATGGTGTCCCTTGCTTTCGTCCGTGAGAACAAGCTATCAGGATTCTTACGGACGATTATTTTTTCATGGTTTTATTTATTGTTATCAGGGGTAAAAAATGGGTTTAATAAACGGGTCATCCAGCCTTACACGATACATACTTGAAGATCCTCTGCCGGCAAACTACCTTGAGACCTTTCCGGCGCTGATTCAAAGATATGCCTTTAAAGGGTTTGATGAATCATCTGATGCGGAAAAGGCGATCGGCTGGGTCAATATCCTTGACATGTTTGACCATAATTTCAACAGGATGCAGTATCTTAAGGAGCCCTACCTGGCCCTGACATGGCGAATTGACACAAGAAATGTCCCTGCCAAGGCCCTGAAACAATTCTCCCTTGAGGCTGAAAAAAAGGTCCTTGACATGGAGGGGCTGGAATATCTTCCAAAGGAAAAGAGAAATGACATAAGGGAGATGACAAGGGTCGCCCTTATAAAACGGGCCATACCTGTCGCAAAGACCTATGATGTGATCTGGAACCTCGAAAAGGGTTATGTGCTCTTTGGCGCTGCCAGCCATAAGGTCTGCGATGAGTTCGCATCATTTTTCCATAAGTGCTTTAATATCAAGATCGGCAGCCTCTACCCCTGGCTCATTGCCGCAAGGGGGCTTGATAACAGGGGAAAACAGCCTGACCTGCTTGAAGGGCTTGCCTATTCCATTACAGGAGTCAAAGGATAGCATGCTGCTCATAGAAAAAGTAAAAGAGACCGAGTTCCTGGCAAGGGAGTTTCTGTTATGGCTCTGGTATAACAGTGAGGTAAATGGCGGGACATACAAGCTTGAGGAGGGGGATGTAGAACTCTGGGTGGATAAAAAGATTGTGCTCAGGCACGATGACGATGAGGGAACAGAAAAGATAGTCTTTACCGGCGACAACCTCAACCTCAAGGAGGCCCGCTTTGCCCTGATGGAAAAAAAGCAGGTTACAGAGAGCCAGCTAAGGCTCAAGGTAGAGGAGAATGAATACTCATTTACACTTGATTCAGAGTGGATGAACCTTAAGACCCTTAAGACACCCAAGGTAAAACAGGATATAAAGGAAGACCCTGAGGGGATCTTCTATGAAAAGATGTTCCTCATTGAGCAGGCCATATCTGCCCTTGATGCCATATATGCTGAGTTCATAGACCTCAGGCTTTCGCCTGCATGGAATGAGTCTGTTAAGCCTGCACTTTTAAACTGGATTTCACAGGTGAAGGAATAGATATTTGTCTTTTTGTCTGCTGAAAATCACTGCACTATAATGCGGTGATTTTCAATTTGACATAGATCGCCTGACTCCATATACTTCCTCTCTGAAAAAGGTTTTTTTAAAAAAAATAACGACCTCTAACTTGGCTAATGAGCATGCCCATGCGCATTCTTCTTATAATCTTATTGTATCTTCCCTTTTTAACTTCATACATATTTGCAGACCAGCAGCAGGTTAATATCGGCATCTCCCTTTCTCTTACGGGTAAATATGCGCCTTTCGGCAATATGCAAAAAAAGAGTTATGATCTCTGGCAGGATACAGTAAATGCCAAAGGCGGCCTGCTGGGCAGGAAGGTCAACCTGATTATCCTGGATGACCAAAGCTTAGAGGAGAAGGCAAAGGGCAATTATACCAGACTCATTGAGAAGGATCGTGTTGACCTGGTAATCGGCCCCTATTCCAGCATCATTTGCGAAGCAATCATGCCTGTTGTCGAAAGGCATAAATATCCGACACTGCTGCCCGCTGGATCAGCAGATCAGATCTGGGAACATGGCTTTAAATATGCCTTTGGCCTTACCCCGCCTGCAAGCAAATATACCGTTGGCTTTCTTGAATTGCTTGTCCATTATAAATTTAGGCGCATAGCCATTCTTAGCGCTGACGACTCCTTTTCCGTCACACTGGCCAGAAACACTCAAAAATGGGCCAAACGGCTTGCCCTGGAGACTGTCTATTTGAATCAATTTAAAAAGGGGACAAAAGACCTTCTGCGATTTTCAACGGATGTACAAAAATCTGATCCTGATGCTGTTATCGTATGCGGACATCTTGATGAATCAGTCAATATGCGAAAGGCCCTCAAACAGATGAACTGGTATCCCAAAGCCTACTATGCTTCTGTGGGCCCTGCCCTAAGCGAGTTTCATGACATCCTTGGGAAGGATGCAGAGCTGACATTTACATCTTCTTACTGGGAGGCCGGCATCTCAGATAAATATGTGTTCAGCAAGGAATTCACTCAACTGTTCACTGAAAGGTACAAACAGGAACCCTCTTACCATGCGGCCAATGCCTATGCGGCATGCATGATTATTGAGCAGGCTGTGGAAAGAACCAGGAGTCTTGACCGTGAAGATTTGAGACAGGTTTTTCAAACAATGAACACCCTCACCTTAATAGGATACTATGGCGTAGACAAGTCCGGCAAACAGATCCGGCAGTTTCCAATGATTATCCAGTGGCAAAAGAATAAAAAACAGGTGGTCTGGCCAATAGAGATTCAAACAGTTGAACCGGTTTTCAGCAGGTGAGACTATAATGATTTTTTCATTTACCAGAAACCTGACATTAAGGATCACCCTTGCTATCTTGTTGCCTATTCTTATCCTTGGCGGCATTATCTACTTCTTTGTCTCCACCACCCTCTCTGACTTTGCCCAAAATCAGATACAGACTGATATGATTTCAGAATCCAGAAGGATCTATAATATATGCAACACCAATTTCGATAATCTGCTCCTGTCACGTATGGCTGACGACCCTGGCGCTGTTATCATAAACAAGGCAAGGACACTGGAACAGATCGAAGACTACTTTTCCCGTGAAGGCCATAAGGGCTTTGTGCTGGACCGCAGCAGCAATGAGATCATTTTTCAGACTGAGGTGCCGGGTGACCCGCATTCACTGAGCATAGAGGCAGAACCTGCTGTGATTCCGATTTCAAAAACCATTAATAACAAGGAGTATTTTGTCTTTGCCAATGATTTTTCACCCTGGAAATGGCAGTTTGTTATCATCAGAGATGCGCAGCTCTATGCAAAACTGATTAACAAGATAAAACTGCTGCAACTGTTGACTATCGGCTCACTTGTAATGATTGCGCTGCTTTTGATCTTTTTTGTAACCCGATCCATTCACGGTCCAAGCAGGGCAATCATCTCCAGTATTGAGCGACAGAAGAAGCCTGATTACAAGGGTGTGGATCTTTTTGAATATTTAAGCAACACTATTGCCGGCATGATGGACACCATCCGGCTGACAGAAGAAAAATACCGTCTTGTAGTAGAGAACACAAGCCTCATCGTCTGGGAACTGGATACCAGTTATCGCTTCACCTTTATCAGCAAAAACGTCCTGGAGGTATTGGGTTACACATATTCAGAAATACTGGGAGAGAAGCCTTTCAGGTTCGCTCATGAAGATGACTTAGCCTCAATGGAACAGGTGTTTGCCGATATAGCACGAACATTAAGGCCTGTGGATGCCTTTGTCCATAAAGCGTATGACAAAGGGAGGAACACGGTCATTTTTGAAACCACAGCGCTGCCATGCCTTGACGAGGCTGGATGTCTCACCGGTTATCGTGGAATCAGCCACAATATTACCGATAAGGTAGTGGCCCAGCGCGAGAAGCAACAGGCGCAAAAAATCGCCGCAGATCAGGCCAAACAGGCGCTGGTAGGGGAAGTGGCCGGGAAGATGGCCCATGATTTTAACAATATCCTTGGCGTTATCATGGGGAATTCGGAACTGGCCCTTGACCAGTGCAAAGATGCCGAAATAAAAAATATTCTGCAAATCATCTTTGACCAGACCATTCGGGGGAAGAATTTAACTAAAAATCTTGTGGCATTCGCCAAGGATCAGGAACCCAGGCATGAATATTTTAATGTAAACAGTGTTATTGAACTGGTCCTGAATTTAATGAAAAAGGACCTAGCCGGCATTTGCGTAAATACTGACCTTCAGGATAATGCGCCCCTGCTGCTTGCTGACCCGGGGATGATTGAACATTCCCTTGTAAATTTGATTCAAAATAGCATCCATGCATTAGGCCTCAAAACCGATCCGCAAATATCCATTAAAACCAGCTTCTCGGAAGATGAATTTTCCATTGAAGTCTATGACAACGGGTGCGGCATCCCTGAAAATCATCTTGAAGATATCTTCACCCCCTCATTTACCCTGAAGGGGAACAAAGACATTACCGGTTCCTACAAACCCGGCATCAAGGGAACCGGTTATGGGATGTCAAACATCAAAAAGTATATACAACAGCATAAGGGCAGCATTTCCGTTGACTCCAGATTCGGCGAATATACACGCGTGGTCTTGACCCTGCCCCTGATTAAACAGGAGCTGACTGCGCCTGAAATAGAAAAGATACGGGATAATCTTTTCTCTTGCGGAAAGCGTATTTTGATTGTGGAAGACGAGATATCCATCTCCAGGGTTCAACACCATATACTTTCCCAGCCACCCTGTATGCATGAGGTAACCATTGCAGTAAATGGCAGACATGCAATATCTCTCTTTGAAGAAAACAGCTACGACCTGATAAGTCTCGACTATATTTTACCCGGCGATCTGAATGGCATGGACATCTATCTCCATATCCGCAGAAAGAATAGCGCCATCCCAATTCTCTTCTTGTCAGGGAATCTTGAATTTCTGGAATCCATCAAGAACCTGAAAGAGAATGATCCATATATAGACCATCTATCCAAACCCTGCCAGAACACTGACTATATTGTAACCGTGAATAGATTGCTCGCCGGCAATACGAAGGGTATCAGGCCAGAGCAGGTCACAAAAAGTGATTAATTATTTTTATTTGACTTTATATTTTCTCGTACTAAAATTAATGTATGGTTGAAAATAATGCATATATAAGGCGAAAAATATTAACCCAATTGTCAGCGCACCTTGATCATCCGGAGATTACCCTGTTGGTAGGGCCTCGCCAATCCGGCAAGACTACCCTGCTTAAAAAGATTGAAGCGGAACTCCGCGCAAGGGGACAAAAAACCCTGTGGCTCAATCTGGATTTTGAAGAGGACTTTAAACATCTCTCTTCACAGGCGGCACTTCTTCAAAAGGTAGGTCTGGAGTTTGGCAAAAGCGGCGGCATTGTTTTTATTGATGAAATTCAGCGCAAAGAAAATGCAGGCCTGTTTCTTAAAGGTATATATGATCAGGGGCCTCCATGTAAATTTGTTGTTTCAGGTTCAGGAAGCATAGAACTAAAGGAAAAAATCAGTGAGTCTTTAGCTGGAAGAAAGAGGATGTTTGAGCTTTCAACTGTCAGCTTCAGTGAATTCACCGATTTTAAGACAGAATATCATTATACAGATAATCTAAAGGAATTTTATCGCATTGAACCGGCAAAGAGAGAACAACTTTTCAGGGAATACATCACATATGGCGGTTACCCTAGGGTTATACTAGCTGATACCCATACGGAAAAGCTCGCAGTGATAAACGAAATCTACCGCAGTTATCTGGAAAAGGATATTGTCTATCTCCTGCGTGTAGAAAAAACTGATGTATTCAGCAACCTTGTAAGGATACTTGCCAGCCAGTCAGGGAACATGGTCAACCATTCTGAACTGTCTTCTACCCTGGGCGTCTCTCTGGCTACTGTAAAGAACTACCTCTGGTATCTGGAAAAGACCTATATCATTCAAAAAGTAACGCCATGGTTCACCAACATTAGAAAAGAGATAACCAAGGCCCCGGTCTATTATTTTAATGATATCGGTCTGCGAAATTTTGCATCAGGGAGCTTCGGGAACATAGTGGAAAGAGAAGCAGGTTTTGCATTCCAGGCAATGATTCATTCCATGCTTAAGGAACGTTTTCCCCTGGCTGATGCCTTGATCCACTACTGGCGCACAAAAGATAGGGCAGAGGTGGACTTTATTATTCGGATCGGTGATAGGACGACACCTGTTGAGGTTAAGTATCGCGATATGAAAAAAATAGAGATACAGCGATCATTACGCGGATTCATTGAAAGATATCATCCTGAATACGCATACGTTATTAATAAAACACTTAATCAAAAGACAGTATTGGAGAAAACCACGGTGCAGTGCCTCCCATATTGGGAGCTTCTGTTCGAAGATTCGCTTATTTAAAGGCATTGGATAATTGTTTTGATGTCAGATTTTGGGCTCGAACTATCTTTTGCAGAGTACATTTAATTTGTTTAATCTCAGTAATGCCGCTGGTTTATCACAAGCAGCCGATTTTGATGCCACAGCCTCGTGTCACAGTGTGTAGTATTATATAGGGTTTATAATAGTTCTCTTTTGGCCCGCTTTGTCCTTTGCCATCTTCAATTATCAGCCTGTACCTTATTATTCTTAAGCGCCCTCCGGATAGCGCCTGCAATATCATACATGCTTAAAGGCTTAATCAGAAACTCATTCAGGCCTGCCATTTCGATTTTTTGATCATCTATCTGGTCACTGTATCCTGTACAGAGGATTACAGGCATATCAGGCCTTATTGCCCTGATCTCCTTTATGAGCTGTAAGCCTGTCATTTTTGGCATGGTCATGTCTGTGATAAGCAGATCAAACCCGGCAGGGTTCTCTTTAAAGATCTTGAGCGCTTCCCGGCTTCTGTTTGATGTGGTCGCTGTATAACCAAGTCTTGCCAGTATCTTTTTCATTGCCAGGATAGCAGCCTCCTCATCATCCACAAAAAGCACCCTTTCATTGCCCTTTTCAGCCTCTGTTTTTTTATCTTCCTCCATAACTGCCTCTCCATCGGCGATGGGAAGATATATAAAAAATGTTGTTTTTGTATCAGGAGAGCTTTCCACCGCGATTCCGCCCTCATAGCTTTTTACAATGCCGTGAATTATTGCAAGACCAAGGCCTGTGCCCTCCTCGGGCCCTTTTGTGGTAAAATAGGGTTCAAATATCCTTTCAAGAATATCAGGAGGGATGCCAGGGCCTGTATCCATTACAGACAACCTGAGATATTGCCCTTCAGGAAGATTGCATCCTGGCCTGTTTAAATCTTTTTCATCGCCGTTATCCAGGGTGATCGTGATTATGCCGCCCTTTTCTTTCATGGCATGGGCAGCATTGGCGCAGAGATTCATCACAATCTGATTTATATGGGTGGGGTTTGCCAGTATGGTGTCAATATTGGCATTCATTTCGAACCTTATCTCTATTGTGGCAGGGATAGTTGATCTTAAAAATTTTATTGCCTCCTTGACCGCAAGTGATGCCCTTAACACAATCCTGCTATCCTGCCCCTTTCTCGAAAATGTGAGTATCTGTCTTACAAGTTCACGTGCCCTTATTGCCGCCCTATAGATCTCCTTCATGCTTGCCTGAAGCGGGTTATCCGGGCCAATATCATCCATTGCTATCTGTGAATGCAAAATAATCGGGGCAAGGATATTATTAAAGTCATGTGCAATTCCCCCTGCAAGGATTCCTATCCCCTCCATCTTCTGGGTCTGCTCTAGCTGGGCCTCAAGCTTTTTCTTTTCAGTAAGATCTATCGAGATGGCTATGCCCCCGGTTATTTCTCCCTTTTCACTGTAGACTGGCGAAGCGCTTACAAGGGCAGGAAATATTTTCCCTGACTGGTTCTTTACAAAAACCTCCTTTGACCAGCTCGTACCCTCAAGTATCCTGAGATGATCTTTAAATGCCTCATCCATGTAGTCGTCTGGGATCATAAGCTTAAGCATCTCATGGCCAATCACCTCAGACCTTTTCCATCCGTAGATCTTTTCCGAATAGGGGTTACAGTAGACTATCTTCCCGTTTGTATCGGTTGCCACGATGGATTGTTCCGCTGCATCAAGAAGCTTTGCCTGGAACCTGAGCTTCTCATCAGCTGTTTTTTGTATGTATTGATTTTTACCGCGTGTAAAAAAGATTATTCCCAGCGCTGCAAGCCCTAGCAAACATACTGTTGTATAGACAATAATAATGGCTTTTATTGTGGTGTTCTCAATGGGCTTATAACGTGAAAGCGGGATTGATACGCTTATGCCTCCCCTTATATCACCCTCTTTATACCCCTGGGCCGCATGGCATTTAAGGCATGATCTTTCTGTGATCATGGGCCGCATAAACCTGAAATATTTTTCCTGCCCTGTCTCATCAACATTTATATATTCAGTCTCTCCTTTTTCAAAGGCCTCAAGAGCCTTTACCTCCCAGGGCAGAGGCGCATTCTCTGGCCTGATAGGGTTCAGGCTTGTGATATGGCCCTTTATGCCAAAATATTCTTCTGCAAGCTCGTGAACCTGCCTTGTCATATATGCTGGGTTGATAAGGGTAAGCGTTTTACCTGATGGGGTAAAGATATCCCGCTCTTTAATATCATTAAGATATGGATTTGGCCTTGTTCTATCAGTAACCGGCGCATAGGTGCCGCCATGCATGGATGACCATCTGCGATATGCAATATCCTTATTATAGTCAGCCAGCGCCTCTATCGCAGCAAATTTTATAGTAAGCCTTTTCTGATTATGGACAGCAAAAACACAGAAGGTTGCTATCAGGATTGTCCATATGGAACTTATGAGGATGCACTTTTTATTAATAAGATTAAGTCCGCTCGCTTGTTCTTTACTCTCTTTCATACCCATTCATATAACCTCTTTTAAGATTTGTTACTGTTCGGGTGAAAAGAAAATCAAATTCTGTAAAGGACTATAAATCTTCTACTCAGGAAGCACTATCCTCTTTTTGTCTGGATCCTTTTGTTCACGGTACAAGATAACCATATGGCCGATGGCGCCGGCAACCTCGGCCTTTGTTGCCTTGCAGAGCATCTCTGTTATCAGCGCCTTCTGCTCCCTTTCCTTGAACTCATTAAATTTAATCTTGATAAGCTCATGCCTGTTAAGCGCCTGGTCTGTTGACTTTATAAGTTCATCTGTAAAGCCCTTCTGACCTATAAGCACAACAGGTTTAAGGCTGTGAGCCAGACCCCTGAGATATTTTTTCTGAAACCCTTTCAGCTTATCCATAATTACGCCTTTTCCCTTGTCTGATCAGGGTAGCATTTTGTCAGGAATGTCTTGGCAATATTGCTTGTATACACAACAATCTGCTTCAGGATATCCATGAGTTCCATGTGGACTTCATGGGTCAAAACCGAGTCAAGCTTTTCATGACGCACCCTTTCCAGATGCTTTATCCTGTATTGGGCCTCAAGGTCAAGGTATTTTCTCTCCCTGCCCATAATGGCAATCGCCTTTTCAATGTTTCTTTCAGCAAGCGCCTCTGCAAGCCGGTCTATCTGCCTTAACACCTTGCCGTGATATATCATCAGCTCCTCTCTTCCCTCTTTTGAAAAATCCCTCTCAAGGGCATTCTTCTTATGTATCAGTTTAAGGAGATTCCTGTGAATGAGGTCAGCTATGCTTTCCATGTCGCTTGAGATAGAGATAAGCCCGTACAGCTCATTTGCCTGTGCGGCGGTTGATTCCCGTCTGCTGATATTGATAAGGAACTCCTGCACCCTGTCATTCAGGTAATCTATATGCTCTTCACGCACATCAAGGGCCTCAAATAGTGTAAGATTCGGATATTTCCCATCTGTGCGGGGGATCTCATCCAGCAGCGACTCCCTTTCATCATCTGAAAGGTTGACATGATTATCAGCCTCTTTACTGCCTGATATAAAGGGTATAAAAACCGTGTTAAGCATCCGGCTCAATATCTGGGCCATATATGAGAGCTCCCTTCTGGCCAGCTCTATGGCAAGCGCAGGTGAAGCTATATTCTTGTCATCAAGATATTTGGCCTTAAGTTCAATATCTGTCTTCTTTTCGCCTTCAGGCAGGATCTTTATCATGAGCCTTGAAAAGAGGTTGATCATCGGCAAAAAGAAAAAGCCGAGGCTCACATTAAAAATGGTATGGGCATTTGCTATCTGACGCGCAACATCGCTCTCAAACCTTTCAGATATGTATCTCACAAGATCAGCAAAACCAGGAACCCAGAAGATAAATATCAACACCCCGATGACTTTGAAGCAAACATGTGCGAGGGCAACCCGTTTTGCTTCACTGGAGGCGCTGATTGATGCAATCCCTGCGGTAACGCATGTCCCGATATTGGCCCCCAGTATGATGGGTATGCCTGTTTCAAGGGTTATAAGCCCCTGCTGGGCAAGCACAATAACAATGCCGGCGGTAGCAGCGCTGCTCTGTATGAGGCCGGTAAAAACCGTTCCCATTAAAAGACCCATCAGGGGGGACTTGAGACGGCCCATAGTCTCTATAAAAAGGGGGTAATCACGAAGCGGTGACATTGTATCGCTCATGAGCTTCATGCCGTAAAAGAGTATGCCAAAACCAAGGATTATCTCACCTATATTTTTTATCTTTTCCTTTCCTGCAATCAGGTGCATCCCGAACCCGATGGCTATAATAAGCAGGGCATATTCGTCAAAATTAAAGGCTATAAGCTGGGTTGTTACTGTTGTGCCTATATCTGCGCCTAGTATAACACCCAGCGACTGGCTGAAGGTCATAAGCCCGGCCTGGACAAAACTCACCAGCATAACTGTTGTTGCGCTGCTGGACTGCACCACCATAGTGACAAATGCGCCTATTAAGAGGGCCATAAACCTGTTTTTTGTGATGGCATGGATTATATCCCTCATCCGGTTTCCAGAGGTCTTTTTCATACCCTCACTCATCTTTGCCATACCGTAAAGGAAAAGGGCGAGGCCGCCCAAGAGACCAATCAGAAGCATGCCCCAGTGTATACCCGATGAACTATTATTGAAGGCGGAGATTGTAGTGGAAATTAAAAATACCATTAGCAGGGCCATTATGATAATCCTGTTATTGAGCAGGCGGAAATTTTTCATTAAAATACCCTCGTCATGTAATCTTATACCGATGCCTTGGTACAATAACATAATGAAAATTATGCTGCCACTTAAGAAAACTGAAATCAATTTTTTTTTATTCAGGAGGGCAACAAATGTGCCATGTTCCCGAATCAAGGATAGTAAAATTAAACAACAAGGGGATTCGCCATGATGGCGGGTTTATCCTCTACTGGATGACAGCAAACCGCCGCCTTAAATGGAACTACAGCCTTGACAGGGCAATTGAATGGGCTGTCAGGCTTGATAAACCCATTGTGGTGCTTGAGGCTGTTAACTGCAACTATGAATGGGCCAGCGAAAGGTTTCACGGGTTTATTATCAATGGGATGAGGGATAACAGCCATGAGGCAGAGGGGAAAAATATCCTTTATTACCCCTATGTTGAATTAGATAAAGGCAAGGGCAGCGGCCTTGTTCTGAGACTTGCAGAAAAATCATCTCTTGTTGTAACAGATGATTTCCCTGCCTTTTTTATACCGGCCATGTTGGACAGGATATCTGTTAAACTCCCTGTTCTCATTGAAAAGGTTGATTCAAACGGGCTAATGCCCATGAGCAAGGCAGAGAGGGATTTTACCACAGCATATTCGTTCCGCAGGTTTTTACAGAAGGGACTCCCGGATTATATAATAGAGCATCCTCATGAGGCCCCGCTTGATAACATCACACTCCCTGCGCCTGAAAAATTACCTGATGATATTGTTAAAAGATGGCCCCCTGCCTCCATATCATTCATTGAAAACTACCCGGCAGAATTAAGGAAACTGCCTATAGATCATAGGGTTAAAATGATCAAAGGTGCTGGCGGATACAGCAGGGGGCGTGAACTTCTTGATCTTTTTATCAGGGATAAACTTGCCTTTTATGATGAAAAACGAAACGACCCGCACGAGGATGCAACCAGCAATCTATCGCCATACCTCCATTTCGGCCATATCTCCAGCCATGAGATATTTTGCAGGATACAGGAGGCTCAAGAGTGGCATCCGGGAAAACTGTCAGATTATACAAGAGGGCAGAAAGAGGGGTGGTGGGGAATGGGTAAATCTGCCGAGGCGTTTCTTGATCAGCTTATCACCTGGCGCGAGCTTGGCTTCAACATGTGCAGATATAATAAGGATTATGAGAAGTTTAAATCACTACCCGGATGGGCAAGGCAAACTCTTAAAATTCATGAAATGGATAGCAGGGAATATATCTATTCAGTAGAGCAGTTTGAAAATGCCCTTACCCATGACCCCCTCTGGAATGCAGCCCAGGTTCAGCTTATAAGGGAAGGCAAGATACATAACTATTTACGGATGCTCTGGGGTAAAAAGATACTTGAATGGTCACCAACACCTGAAAGGGCGCTTGAAACAATGATTCACCTTAATAACAAGTATGCCCTTGATGGCCGGGACCCAAACTCATACAGCGGTATATTCTGGATTCTGGGGAGATACGACCGCGCCTGGGGGCCTGAAAGGGAGATATTCGGCAAGGTGCGGTACATGAGTTCGGCAAATACAGCTAGAAAGGTAAAGGTGGCGGAGTATATTAAAAGATACTCATAATTAAACAGCGGTTATCTGCTAAAGAATGCCGCATGATTGGATGTGAAAAAGGGCGGATTCCTTTTGATAATCTCCCTTATACCGGGATCTTTTTTGAACTCATTATCCAGAAATGCCCGTACCTTTCCCCTGTCCCACCCCTTCGGGTGTTCAAAGCTGGAATATAGTGAGAGGTCTCCTTCATAGAATTCCCCTGTCCCATATTTAACAGCATCAGGGCTGTTTAAAGGCATGTTAAATATGGCAAGGTTTAAAAATCCTATATACTCATGGTGACTTTTGACAAACTCCATTGTATGCATCGCCTCTTTCTCTCCTTCCGATGGTGTGCCGAACAGAAAATAGAGGTAGGTAGATATGCCTGCATCCTTAAGATTTTTCAGGGCAATGGATGCTGTTTCAAGATTCATCCCTTTATCTAAGGCATCAAGCACCTCCTGATCCCCAGACTCTATGCCTATCTTGAGCATGGCGCACCCAGACCTCTTTAACCCCATGCAGAAATCAGAGTCTTTAAAATGATCGGTTATGCGCACAAACCCGTACCAGGGTGTATTGAGCGGGCGCTCTATCATGCGTTTTAACAGGGCAGGGCTTATGGCATTATCCAGTATATGTATCATGGATGGCCTGTGTTTCTCTATTAGAGATGAGAGATCATCCAAAACAAGATCAGGGAGGATGGGTTTATATGGGTTACCCTCTGCCCTTTCAGGGCAAAACCGGCACCTTTGCCACCAGCAGCCGCTGGAGGCACTGTAGGGCAGAATAAATCCCGGAGAGATATAATCATTTACAGGAAAAAGGTCATAGCCCGGACTGACATGGTTTGGAGATGCACCCATATTTAACAACTCACGGAGGTAACCCTCTCCCGGGCCTGCCACCATCTTATCCACCAGGCCATTAAAATGGTTTTTCCAGCCTGGGCCTTTTATCCATGATGTAACAAGCCCGCCGCCCATTATGATTTTTACATCGGGGTACTTTTTCTTAATATACCCTGTTATGGCAAAGGCAGGGATCGCCTGGCTCAGAAAATTCAGGGATATGCCTATGAGCCCGTCATCATGGGGTGTAACTGCATCCCTGAAAAAGGGATAAAAGGGGCTCTTTTCAAATGTTTCTGCCGCCTGCAAAAGATCGCTGCTTCTTACAGGGGAAAGGTTGTCATCCTGGTAGTTCCCTAAATTAACCCTGATGCCATCTGATTGCACAGACCTCTCAAGCAGACGGTTGATATCCATTACAGCCCTTATGTACCTGTCTGCGCTCCACTTTCTATTTTTTTTTATATAATCAAGATGGGCATTAAGGTTCTTTTTTGCCCTGCGTGTCCATGTATCATCCGTGATCATCTCTTTATGTATTGATCTCAGGATAATATCCAGGTTGGCGTCAATAACAGTCACAGGGTAATCAGTGATGGCAGCAGCTAGCCTTGCAATACCAGCAGGGGGCTCACACGGTTTTGCTATTGGTGGATGTATAAGAAGCATAACAAATATTTATCAACCTTCTACAATCTATATTCACATGCCGGCTAGAAAAAGGCAACAACCTCGGCATTTACACACCCCTGAGATATACTAAAACAGGGTTCTTTTCCAGTCTATTCTACAAGCCATGCTGTTTAGTGAGCGTGGTATATGGACCAAATTTTTCTTGACTCATAAATAAACCAAACCTATGCTTCAATCTCATTCTCATCAATTTAACTATCCATTAAAAAAGGGAGGGCGTATGTCTCGTATAATAGTATTTGCGTTACTCTTTACCGTATGTTTTTTTCAGAATATCCAGGCGGCTGAGATGGATAAATCCTGTAAAAGGGAGAATCTTGCTGCTGTGGCTGATGTCTATATCAGCGCCATTAAGAAAGGGGACTCATCTTTGATGCCCCTTGCAACAGGTGCAAAATATATAGAAAACAGGAAGCCATATTCTTTTACCGAAGGGATATGGAAGGGGCCAATGATTGTTGATTTTTACCGCACCGTGATCGACACCGAGGCCTGCGAGACCTTTACCGAGGTAATAGGCGCAACCGCAACAGATCCGTATGTTATGGGCACAAGGATTAAAATATCAGATGGCAAGGTTACCGAGATAGAGGCGCTAATAACAAATAAGGATGACTGGCTGTTCAATGCAGAGACTTATCTGAAATATTCCCCTAAAGAAAAATGGGATATCCTTGCTCCTGAAATGAGAAGCGACCGGCAGAACCTGATCCGTATAGCAAATGCCTATTTTAATGTATTCAAAGACTCTTCTGCTTTAAAAGAGGTACCATGGAATATCCCCTGTGAAAGACTTGAAGGTGGCAGATATACAAACCCTGAAAACAAGCCTGATGCATCATGCACCGGGGGTCCGCCGCTTGAGGGCAGCATAGAGATTACGAACCGCCGCTTTATTGTGGATGTTGATATGGGCGTGGTTGTAGGAATGGTTGATTTTGGTGAAAAGAATGGCTGGCCTGATACACACATGTTCAGGGTTGAAAACGGGCGGGTGCGGTATGTGCACACGCTCACTGTCTGCCCGAATGGTTGTGATCTGCCAGCGCCTAAAAAGTAGACGCATGTAAATAATAACGGATTAGCTTGGTGCCATTACACTATTAAGGTCAAGTCTGAAGGAACTTTTTAGATACCTGTTGAACTCCTCATCACCCTTTATGGGGAGTTCAGATATATCTCCGTTTTTTATCACCTTGTAATGGGTATCTGTGAGGGTGATGCGCCCCTCCTTTGTGGGCATAGTGCACATGCGCATCATCCTGAAGAATGAACCTGGGAATGTTGCTGTAAAATGGTTGGACATGACAAAATCATCCGGGTAGCACCTTTCAATGGTAAAGGCATACATGCTGTTAAATATATCCCCTGCCCTTTTCTGAAGCAGGTACCCGCCAAACCTCGTCTCTTTTAATACCCTGTATTGGTGGGCAAACTGTTTCTGTTCCCGATCTTCATCCAGAAGCAGCGGGGCAATGATACCATCGTTCCCAAACCCCACATCAACAAGCCACCTGGCCTTGCCTGTTTCAACAAGGAGCACCTGATGTGTCTTTGCAGTATAGTTAATGCCGTCGATCGTCACCCTTGCAAGGAGGTCTGTAACATTAAACCCGATCTTTTTAAGGACAATGGAGAATATCCCGTTCATCTCAAAGCAGTAACCGCCCCGCCGGTTTTTGACAATCTTGTTATATAGAGATGCCTCATCAAGGAGCGGCGGCCTTCCGTAAAATACATCCAGGTTTTCAAACGGGACATTCAGTGTATGGCAGATGTGCAGATCGCGAAGCGTCTCTTCAGTCGTCTTTGTGCTTCCTTTGTAGTCTATCCTTTCAAGGTATTTTTCAAGGTTTAATGTTTCATCAGCCATTTGTGTTATCCCGTTCCTTTCATATCAGGTATATGGAGAATATTTGTATCTGATTATTCTATTATCTTAAAAAATACAACCATCTATTTTGATCATGTTTCAGGCAGGAATCTTTATGTAGGGGAACGCCGCAGCGTGCCCCTGCTGGCAATGTGCTAAATACCTACACGGGGGCACAGTGCACTGTGCCCCTTCATGCATCCATCAAGATAAGAAACAGCAGCTATCCTGAATTCTGCTATTCCGCAGGCACAACCGGCTCCCACTCCACCTTGGCTGCGCCAAGAAGCGTGCCTGTGGCATAGGCAAGATCAATAAGGGCTGTCTGATAATCTGTCAAGGCAGTAATCTCTGCGCTCTGGGCTGCTGCAAGGTTGGTCTGCGCATCCATTACATCCCTTGAGCTCACAAGCCCCAGTTCATACTGACGTTTTTCCGCCCTGTACTGTTCATCAGAGAGTAGTGTGTTCTGCCTGCTCGCCAGTATGCTCTGCCATTTTGCCTCCACTTTATCTATCTTATTCAAGACATCGTTTTTGATCTCAGCCTCTTTACTCTCTTTTGAGGAAAGGTCCTTTGCACGCTGATAAATGGACTTCCTGAGTTCGCTTTTGGCCCTTTTATTGCCAATAGGTATATTCATACGCAAGCCGACCTGGTGGTCATGATAATCATTATCTGTAAGCATATCATATGAATCGCTCCTGTCAGCGCCAAGCCCATCTATATTATACCTGTACTCAAATGAGAGGTCAGGAAGCGTCTGGTTGCGGTTATACTCTATAGTCATGCTGTCCATTTCAAGCTGAAGCTCAAGTTCAAGGAGTTCCATGCGGTTTTCAAGGGCATTTTTCACCATATTATCTCTGTCAAATTCATAGCGCACAGGGTCAGGCAAAGAGGATGGGATCAGGACAGTCTTTGTCTCCATACCAAGCCCCTTTTTATTGAGCATTCGTTTAAGATCCCTCTCCCTCTCTTTAACCATATTTTCCGCATCTATTATTGCTGTGAGTTTGTCAGCAAGATCTCTCTTGGTCCTTATTATCTCTATCCTGGGTTTTACGCCCACCTCAACAAAACGTTCTGTCTCATCAAGGGTGGCCTTTGCAAGGTCATACTGCTGTTTTCTCACCTCAAGCATCTTTCTTGCAGCATAAAGATTCCAGTATGCCCTGTCTGCATCAGCTATTATGCGCATGGCGCCAAGCTTTGTCCTCAGATCGGTAATGCTGCTGTTATACTGGGCAATGCGGATAGAATGAGTGAATGCCCTGCGGCCTGCATTTTTTAAAAGGGGCTGACTGATGGAGGCGCTTAAACCTGAATTATATGAGGGGTTCAATGTTGCCCATGTTGAATTGGTCTTATTCAGGTTATCCGCCAGATCAAAGGAGACTGTTCCGCCAGTGCTTAAGGGGATATCTACACCAAGGTTGATACTTACCCTCTCACTGCTGGAGCCTACCAGAAGCGAATCTGTCGGGGTATTATCTTTAGAATAACTTGTGTTACCGGTAAAGGTGGCTTCAAACTTGCTTGCCTCTGCCTGCTTTACATTTTCTTTTTCAATAGCAGGGCTAATAAGCTGCACCCTCAGATCAAGATTATTCTCAAGCATAAGGGCACGGCACTCCTCAAGAGAAAGTGCATACTCTGCCTTTTCAGGTTCAGCTGTCTCAGGCTTCACAGGCGCCTCATCATCGGCCTTTTTCAGCTCGATCATGTCTATCTGCTGAACCTTTTCAGCAGGGATGACCATAATTGCAGGGGTTGAATTTATCTCTTTAACCTTATCCACATATGTGCAGCCACCAAGCATGAACAGGCTGATTAAAAATGTAATATATAAGGTTATCAATTTTTTAAACAACAATTTTTTCACCATTTGAACATACCTCCATGAGAACAAAATGATTCAAGTTATCAACAGATTTAAAATTAAACATTGGATGTTCAAAGTTGGACGTCCGATGTTCAACGTTCATCTTCAAACATCGAACATCCAACATCGAACTCTGAACTTCGAATGAAAATCAAAAACTTTAAATAAATCTTAATCTCTCAGCATCTTTTCCCTTCTTTCCACACGCAGGAAGGTGAGCAGTGTTATAGCCACAATAAAAATTATAAAAAATATCCTGTTCTGTATTGCATAGGTAACAGCCTGTGCCTTTTCAGAAGGGCTCAATGCAAGGGGGTTAAAAAATGGCGATATACGGAATGAACTTGCCATAACCCCTAATGCAAAAAAGAGAATAGTTGCCATTGCCCCTGTTATCTCGCTCCTGAAAAATGCTGAAAGCCCCATACCCATAACAAGGCAGAACATGGCGGCCTGGAGCGCTCCATAGAATGTCCCGATTGAAACAGATATGAGAAATACCATTGTAAAGAGGGCAAGCAGCGCCTCGCTTGCAATGAGCAGACAGAAACAGGTTGCTATCTTGGCGAGCCATACCCGGTGGCACCCGCCTGGCACTGTGTAGGCGATCTCAAGTGTCCTGCTGTCTATCTCCCCTGCTATGATGCGTAACCCAAGCCCCATCGCAACAATTGAGAGGGGAATGGAAATAAGCATATGTGCATCAGCGGGGTTAAATTTTGCATCACTCCATCCGATCCAGATAAACAGGGCCTGTAAAACAGGCCAGATAAGGGGCAGAAATATTATTATCCAGAACCTTTTACCTGCCATTAGGCGGCCTGAGTAGATCATAATACTCAAATAGGTTTTAAGTTTATCTAACATACCTTTAATCCATATATGTAATTCAACATATTTAGCCTGTCATTCCCGTGAAGGTGGGAGCCTGCTGGTCTTTAATAACAATGGATTCCCGCCTTCGCGGGAATGACGGCTTTATTTAAATAAGCATTGAACTTAGAGCTCTTAAAGTCGAGCTCCAAATTTCGAATTTTGAATCTTCAATCTTGAATCTTGAATTTCAAACTACCCTCTTCCTTCTCGTCCCCACAAGCTCAAGGTAGCCATCCTGAAGATTGGGGACAACAGCCTTTGCGTCCTTCGCAGGGGCATCATGACAGAGTATCCTGACATGGTATGTTCCATCAGCCTCGGGCGCCTGATCCACCACAATGGCATTCTCCGGCAGATTATTCTCTTCACCCTCCCTGATCCTCATCTCCCATGTCTTTCCATCAGCTACAGATGCGAGCAGGCCTGGCTCACCATCAAAGACCTTCTTCCCCTTTGAAAGCACTATCACCCGTTCACATGCAACAGCAACATCCTCAACAACATGGGTGGAAAAGAGCACTATCCTTGTCTCAGCAAGCCTTGAGAGGAGGTTTCTAAACCTGATGCGCTCCTTTGGGTCAAGCCCCACTGTCGGTTCATCCACGATGATCACAGGCGGAAGCCTTAACAGGGTGCGAGCAACCGCCACACGCTGCCTCATGCCGCCTGAATAATCCCCGATCCTTTTGTCCGCCTGTTCAGCCAGCCCCACCTCGGTAAGGAGGAAGTTGACCCTCTCAATAATCTTGTCCCTTTCATCTATCCTGTATAACAGGGCATAGTATTCAAGGTATTCCCTGCCTGTAAGGTTTTTGGGCAGGCCAAAATCCTGTGGCAGATACCCTACCCAGTTGGCAAGAAATCTCCTGATCTTTTTAAGGGGTACCCCGCCCATTGTAATTACACCGGCAGTCGGATCAAGTATTCCCGCTATGGCCCTTAACAGTGTTGTTTTACCGGCGCCATTGGGGCCAAGTATACCTATCATGCCCCTTTCTGCCCTGAAGTTAATATTCTTAAGGGCCTGATGCTCATCCCTTGGCAGATCAAGACCAAAAAGCAACCTACACATCTCTCGCCAGATGAGTTTTGTACGATAAATAAAACCAGCATCATATTTTTCTTTTATTTTGCCTGTTGCAAGATCCTTTGCGCTCTTCCTGCCTGCCTGAATAAAAATTATCAGCAGGGCAATAAGCAGCATGGGAAACAGGGCCATACGCGGGTGTTTGCCAACAGAGACAGGCGCCAGATAATAGAATATCCCGTTAAGGCAGAGGACAATCCATGGAATAATAGTGGCGAGCATGTTTTCAATCCCGCCCGGCAAGGTATTCCCCTTTTCATCACATTTGCCGCGTATCTTTCGTATAAGGGAGAGCAGCCTTATGAGTAAGACAGCCCCGGCAAATGAAAAGACGATCCGCCAGAAGATGGTGCTCAGTGAAAATGCAAGATATGACACCCCCATAAGAAGCACTATAACTGTTATCATGGGCTGGATAACATCAGAGGGCAAAAAGGGTTTTCCGCCCCGGTTAAGCACCTTTATGGCAAAATGTTCCCCTGCCCTGATGGCCTTGCCAATGGGGCCGGGCCTGCCATATATCTTGTGGATATATTTTACCTCCACCTCAACACCCTCAGAGGGTTGAGGCAGTTCGGGTTTGCGGAAGATGAGCACAAATATACCTAAGAATACCGATGCAACCAGAATAGTGGTTGTTACCTGCCATGTAAGCGTGGTTATCTGTTCAAAATATATGAGAGGCGTCATGACAATAGCGGTGGCGCATATCCATGATACGGTTATCCATGGCCCAAGCCTTCCGAATATCCTGTCTATCCTGCTTAAGAAGACAAACCCTATCGGGATAACAAGAAGAATGAGGAGCCCCGATGTAACAAGCCCCCCCATTATCACAACAGCAAATGGGGGCCACATCTCATTCTCTGCCCCTGTAGAGATGGCAAGGGGCCACAAACCTGCAATGGTTGTGGCGGTTGTCATCAGTACCGGCCTTGACCGTTCACGCACCGCTGCAAGGGCAGCAGCGCCTGCAGACCACCTGCTTCCAAGCACCCTTTCCTGCATCCTGTCCACAAGCAGAATCGCGGGGTTTACCATGATCCCCATAAGAACTACCATGCCTGCTATGGCCATAGGGCTTAACAGGGGCATGCCTGCAAAACAGAGCGCCCATACAGCCCCGATAATGGTAAGGGGGGCTGCGAGCAGCACAAGGATTGGCATGGTGAGGGATTCAAAGGTAATGGCCAGTACTGCAAAGAGTAATAGAACAATAGGGATAAGGATGCGCCTTGCCATGCTCGCTGTCTCGTCATCCTCTGTAGGATTGATAACATAACCTTCAGGCAGGGGCACAGACTCTATCATGCTCAATATCTCTTTATCCAGGGCCTCACGGGCCGGCCCTGTGGATGGGGCATCTCTCTTAAATGAGTAGTAAACCCTCATCTCACGCCTTCCATTATGGTGTTCTATCACATTTGGCGGGGGCATCTTGCGGGCATCAGATATGTACCCAAGGGTAATTACACCGGCAGAGGTATTTATCCTGAGATCCTCCATTCGCCGGGTCAGGTTATTTGATCCGGTTTCATTGCTCCTGATAACAATCGGGATCTCCTTACCATCTGCCTCTATTGTTCCGGCGCTCATCTGTGTGCCTTCCCTGGAGAGCGCCAGCCTCAGCATGATAAACACCTGATCCGAGAAGAGCCCCAGGCTGTTCAGTATCTTGTGATCAGGTATTATGTGTATCTCATCCTGACCAGGCCTTGATGATTCCTGAACCTCACTGATTTCAGGGATGGATTCAAGCCGCTCCTTTAATGAAAGGGCTATGTCCATCAATTTCCTTGAATCAGCACCTGATATAATAATCTCAGATTTCCCCTGACCCATAAGGGTTGCTGCGCCAGACCCCCGCCTGCCCCTGCCCTGTCCGGCTGAGTTTTGTGAAGTGACATCAAATCCCCTTAACTTTTTTGCAGCCTGTTTGATCTTTTCTCTCACAAGAGGGGCAGTAAGTTCAGGGGGACGCACCCCCTTTTCAGCAAATCGGATGGTAAGGGTGCTGTTCTTTTCCTGTATCATGCTCTCAACAGCTTCTACACCCTCTATTTTAAGAGCCTCCTGTTCAAGTGAATAGAAGTCCCTGCTTACTGACTCAAGGGAATCCCCTGCAGGGACATCAATTGCGAGCTGTATCTCATCTGCCTCCTGAGACTCCTGGTTCCTTGATCCGATCATAACCCAGGGCAGCCCTACAATTATTGTAAAAAACAGGGCCGCTGTTATAACCATGATCCAGGTTGCAGGGTTCCGCATGGAATTTTTTAAAAGACCTGTAAACAGATCACGCCACCTGTCAGGTAAAGGGAGACCCATGTATAGTTCCCTGCGCCTTTTTAAGGCTCTTAACCGATCCATGGCAGCAGGCGCTGCAAATCTTCTGGCTAAAAGAGGAACTAGCCCTACGGCAACAAGAAGTGATGACCCTAAAGGAATAAGTATAGCAGCGGCAAGGAGCTTCATCACCCCCCTCAACATACTATCCTCTACCAGAAAGAATACAGGCAGAAAGACAATGGCATTTGTCACCGTAGATGCAAGGATCGCCTTAAAGGTTATCCTTACGCCATCCCCTGCTGCCCTGTCCGGGTCAACACCCCTTTCAAGCCTGCGCTGTGCTGCCTCATAGACAACTATGCTGTTATCTACAAGCATGCCTACTCCAACAGCAAGCCCTATGAGCGTAACAAGATTGAGCGTGTATCCGCCGGTATAGAGAAAGGCCATTGAAGATAAAAGGCTCACAGGCACGGCAATGGCAACAACAGTAACTGCCCTTAGCCTTTTTATAAAAAGAAAGAGTATAACAATAGAGATGATAAATCCGCTTATTGCAAGTTTCTTGAGCCTGTCTATCTGTTTCTCAACTGTTTTTGCTGCATCAAACCCTGTTAAAAAATCAATGCCATATGGTTTAAACTCCTTTTTGAGTTCATTAAGACGCCTCCTGACCTCCTCACCCAGTCTGACAAGGTTTGCCCCCTCCTCCTTGAATATCAGGAGGGCAACTGATGGCTTGCTGTTTACCCTGTATATGCTCTCTTTTCTGCCTGTGCCCTTTGACACTTCAGCAACATGACGTATAAGCACAGACCTTTCAGGGCTTATCCTTAACTCTCCCAGCTCATATACCCCTTTAGGCCTGCCATCCAGGATGACCGGCTGACGTATTGTGCTGTCTTCAAGACCGCCCAGGAATTTTAGTCTCTGAACAGAGCGTGAAAGCGTTGTCGATACCTCCTGTGGTGATATGCCAAGGGCAGAGCATTTATCAGGGTCAACCCTTATGGTTATCTCTTCTGGTGCGCCGCCCATCACGAAAACATTGGCCACACCATTTACTGCTGCAATGCGTGACTCAATATTCTCCTCGACAAAACTCCTTAAACTGTCTGTGTCATCACCGCCAAGGACCTGTATGCTCATCACGATCCGGCTTATCATTGAAAAGTCCTGGCCGCCGACATTTATATATGAACCCCTTGGCTGCTCCCTGTTAAGCTCAGCAGCAATCCGCTGGAGCTCAAGCTGCCTGATCTTGATATCGGTGCCCGGTTCAAAATTAATATCAAGGGAGCCGTTCGAGCCATTAACAGTTCCGAATGTCTCCTTTATCCCCTCAAGCGCTGAGGCCTTCTCCTCTAAGGGGATCAGTATTTCGCGCTCAACCACCTCTGGTTCGCTGTTAAGCCTTACAAAATCAATATGGATGGAGTCACCCTCAAGATCAGGGATAAGCTCCACAGGTATCCTCTCCCAACCGACCAGACCCAGAAGCAGGATGGCGCAGAAAAACATGGCCGTGGCCACAGGCCTTTTTACAGGAAAATTATACCAGCTCATACCCTGGCCCGTTTGAATCGCAGTTTGTCGAGTATCAGATAGAGGCATGGTATTACAAACAGGGAGGTAAGCGTAGATGCAGTGATGCCCCCTATTATTGTTATGGCCATAGGTGCCCTTAGCTGGGCCGCTTCACCTATACCCAGGGCAAGGGGAAAAAGGGCAAGTATGGTCGTGGCAGATGTCATTATGATAGGCCTGAGCCTGATGGCTGCTGCCCTTGCCAGCGCCGCTTTTCTTTCAGCACCCTCCTTAATTAACTGGCCTGCTGTCTGCACCATAAGTATCGCATCATTTACAGCAATGCCTGTGAGCACTATAAGGCCTAATGCCTCCATGATCCCTATAGGCCTTCCTGACGGCGATAGGACAGCCGCCACGCCTATGAGGGCAAAGGGTATAGAGGAGAGCACAGTGAATGGATGAAGAAAGGATTCAAAGGTGCCGGCTAAAACCATGAAGACAAGAATAACAGATATTATGCCTGCCCATTCGAGTTCCGAAAAGGTCTTGGCCCTCTCCTCCTCTTCACCGGTAAGCCTCATACTAAGGCCGGGGGAGAGATCCATGCTGTTAATCGCCGATTCTGTAGCAGCCTTTGCCAAAGGGTATTTCACCCCCTCCCTGATCCTCGCAGTCACCATTGCCACCCTTTTCTGGTCACGCCTAAAAATCTCAAGCGCCCCATCTACATTAACAAAATCTGCGATATCCCCTATGGTAAGGCGCTCCCCTTTTGAGGTGGTAAAGGGTATGGATTTAAGCCCTATATCAGCGCCCTGTTCAACCTTCAAAACAACATCTTTCTCTTCATCTCCTGTTGTCATCTCGGTCACAACCTTGCCATCCAGGGCCGATTCAATCACCCTTGAAACCATCTCTATATCAACGCCAAGGCCGTCACACAGGGTGCGGTTCAGCACGATATGAAGCTCGGGCGCACCCCCTTCAAATGAAGAGCGGACATTCCACAGCTCAGGCAGTGTCGTTAGTTTTGATAACACAGCATCTGCGGCCTTTCTTAGGTCTGTGGCAGAGTGCCCGGATATCTCCACCTGTATGGGAGGGCCGGTACTGCCAATGGCCCTTGCTATGGCTGATGTGCCAAGCTCCCATGAGACCTCGATATTTTTAAGCCCGGAAATCACTGGAGAGGCAGCCTTTACTACCTGACCCGCTGTTTTCCCATCTGTTGAAAGGTTTACAAGTATCCTGGCCCTGTTTTCACCTGTAAGCTCTTCACGTATAAAATGGTCATCTTCCGGGAGTCTGCCTACCTCAGAGAGGATCGCCTTGAGGTCATCACCTGCGGCCTGCCTTATTATATCCTCTATCACGGCTACCATATTCTTTGTAGCCTCCACCCTCTGCCCCGGAACACCGGTGATGCGGAGGGAAAACTGCCTCGGGTCATTAGGGGCCATAAGCTCGCTCTTAAGCCCCATAAGAGAGAATACGGATACGGCCACAATTATAAAGGATACTGCAACCACCAGATATGGATGTTTGAGGAGACCTGTAACAATGGCCTCTATCTTTGTCTTTCCAGGGTTTACCTCCTTAATGGTATCCTTTGGCAGAAACCATTTTGCCAGGGCCGGTATCAGAAACACCGCCACACCTAGAGAGGCAACAAGTGAGACTATGACAGTAAATGAGATGCCTGACACAAGCCTTGCTGCAAGCCCCCTGATAAAGAGCACAGGCAGAAACACCACGATTGTGGTAAGGGTGCTGGAGATAATCGCCCCTGCAACAACCGCTGTGCCATTTGCAGCAGCTTCTTCCGGTGAATCCCCTGCCTCCTTTCTGCGGAAGATACTCTCTATTACTACAATGGCATTATCCACAAGCATGCCTGCGCCCAGGGCCATACCGCCAAGGGTCATAAGGTTAAGGCTCTGCCCTGCATAATGCATGGCAAAAAGGGTTGCCATAAGAGATACCGGTATGGCAGATGCCACTATAACAGTTGAGCTTAATGACCTTAAGAAATACCAGAGCACAATAACCGCCAGGATAATGCCAATTACAGCAGAGGTCTCCACATCACTTATTGCATCTTCCACCAGGGCGGCCTCATCACTTACCACGCTGAACTCCATATTCTTTAATTCTTTATTAAGTTCTGTCAGTGCCTTCTTAACATCACGGGATACCTTTACTGTATTTGCCCCTGCCTCCTTGTATATGGAGAGGCTTACACCCTCTTTGCCATTCACAAGCACAAGGTCGCTGATCTTCTTGTCAGTGACTATGACCTTCGCAATATCGCCAACCCTGACAGGTATGGATTTTTCACTTGAATCACGGTCATACTTCACCACAACACGGGCAATATCTTCACTATTATTAAATCTGGATATCCCCCTTACCAGATATACATTATCACCCTCCTCAAGGGTGCCTGCGCTTATGTCGATGTTGGCCGCCCTTATACGGTTTTCAAGCTCGGCCATTGTTATGGAATGGGCCTCCATAAGGTAGCGGTCAGCAATAATTCTTATTTCATCCTCGCGACCGCCTGTTACCCTCACCTCTGCCACACCCTCAAGCTGTTCAAATGCTGGGGCGATCATCCTTTCGGCAATCTTCTTGAGTTCTGTAAGGCCGGGGAGCGCCTCTTTTGCAACAAGGCCTATAGAGATAACCGGAAGCTCGCGCGGGTCCTGCCTCCTTACCACCACCTCATCCACATCCTCATCCGCTGATATGGATGCAATCGCCTTCTGGATATCCACAAGGGCCATATCCATGTCCGCATCCCACTCAAAGGTGACCCTTGCTATAAGGTTTCCGGCCCTGGCTACCTGGTTAATTGACCTTATTCCTTTAACTGTAAAGAGCCTCTGTTCCACCTGTTTGCCATAGAGCCTCTCCATCTCTGTGGGTGGCCTGTCACCGGATTTTACCGAGACAAGTATGGTAGGGCTCTTAATATCAGGCAAAAGGTCAATGGGGAGCCCCTTAAGGGAGATCCACCCGAGCATGATAATGGCTGCTGCCACCACTGTCACGGCCACGGGACGTCTTGTTGCAAGTCGTGCTAGCGCTAACATGATATTAATTGGTTCCTGTCACGCGGACGCGTACCTGATCATCAAGTGTTTCGAGCCCCCTAGTGACAACCCTTTCCCCCTCTGAGAGCCCTGACCGGATTTCCACAATATTGTCATCACCCAGCCCTAATACCACCTCTTTTTTATTAACCCTCTGTCCGTTTAAGACAAATACTACCCACTTTCCCCCTTTGTTAACTACAGCCTCACGGGGGATACACGGGACATTCTTTCTCTGCTCCTTTATAATGGTTACCTCTACAAACATGCCTGGCCTGAGTTTACCCTCATGATTAATAACCTCTACCTCTGCCTTGAGAGCCCTTGTGACAGGGTCTATAACAGGATCAAGCCTTGTCACCTTGCCTTCAAACTCTTCATCCTTCCATGCATAATGCTTAACCCTTGCAGCAAGACCCTCAGATACCCTTGCCACGTCCTGGGCAACAAGGTCTACATCTGCAATAAGGGTATCTGTGGGGGCAATGCGGGCCACCTCAAAGCCCGGGCTCACATACTGACCGACTGCAAGTGGCTGGTTCTGGTTATCCCTGTCCCTTGCAAGCCTCAGGATAATGCCATCTATTGGCGTGGTGAGCTTGCTGCGTTTTTCCGAATTCAGGCTCTTTTCATAATCTACCCTTGCATCCTCCAGGCTTGACTGCATCTTGAGCAGCTCGGACTTGCTTTTAAACCCGTCATCATAGAGTTTTTTTGTTGATTCATATTCATCCTTTGCTGTCTCATACCTCTGGAGGGTTGCATCCTTTCTGGCTGCAAGGCGCACATCATCACCAGTGATACGGGCAATCACATCGCCTGCCTTTACGCTGTCTCCTTCGCGATACCGTTTACCATCCCTGTTTGTCAGGAATTCAAGGATACCGCCAGTCTCCACCTCAAGCCTTGCAACCTTGCTGGTTCTAAGGGTGCCTGTGGCTGTTATCCTCTCTTCAACATCCATTTTGCCCACCTTTGTAACGGTTACAGGCACAAGAAATTCTATCTTGTCATCACTGCTCTCCTCACGTGAACACCCTGAAAGAAAACCTGAAAGGGCGATGCAAACAATTACCAGTATCCTGAATCTACAATTCTCTTTCATTTAAGCTCCTTTTTCATTTTCCGGCAGAAGGTGTCCATCGTATGGCATCTGCCACCACCATATCCCCATCGGTCAGATCAGAGAGTTCCAGGGTGCATTTACCCTGTGGCAAATCATATTTACCTGCCAGGTTCCACCCTTCGCCTCCTGCCTTTGAATCAAACTCAACCTGATGTTTATCTCCATTTTTATCTGTCACAACACCATGCCATGTACCCCATTTCCTGTTAGGAAAGATATTCTTCATGGGTATAAAAATCTCCATGTCCCATGCGCCTGCCTGTGGCAACTCAGCGCTGAAAAGAGCCTTTTTTGCCCCCTCGCCCTTCTTGATAAAAGCGGCTGTATGCCTATATTTTCCATAGCTCATGCCATTGCTTATGCGTGTCCATTCTGCTGGCAGGCCGAATCCTCCGGGCAATACATTACTGGAGGTATAGGGCAAGCCCTGATCCAGTTTCGTGTCCCTGCTTTTTCCCTTCGCCTTAACCCTGAGCCCTTTACCTTCCTCTTTTTCATTAACAATAGTGAACCCCTCGTCCAGGTCATCCACCACTATTGATGAGGGAGCCGGGAGCGCCCAGGGGATATCTCTGACCCCTTCAATAATCTCCGCATCGACTATCTTGTCAGAATTAATATTTTCCATCTTAAATTCAAAGGTGCCTCTGTTATAGGAGAGCACAGGGGCAAGAAAATACATGGAAGGAAGCCTTGATACTATTGTGCCGTACTGGATAGCATGCCTCCCTGCGAGGTTAATAGTCTCACCTGATATCAACTCAGGGTTCTGATCCTGCGCTGTATAATAATAGGCAAAGTTAAAGGCCCCCGGAACAGGCTCATCATTTCTTACTGTAAAAAGGAGCTGATACCTGGGGCTTCCGTTTTCATCATCTGCTACACGGTATCCCTTTGCATCCTGCACAACAAAACCCGGAAGCCCTGTGCTGCCCAGCCAGTCGCCAAGGGATGCATCCATGTCATAACCCTGCCCTTTTAAGGCGCTTTTCATGTCTGAAACCGTAAACTGGCCTCCTGTATGATTCCTTCTTACGGATGCAAGAAATGCGGCTGTCTTTTCCCTTCCAAGGGTCTTATATATGGAGTCTGCAACTGCATAACCCTTTAATATAAGGTAATCTACCGTATCAGATGGATCTTTCCAGGGGTCTGTGTCCTTTAGTGATGCCTCAAGCGCCTTTTCCCACACTGCAGGGCGAGATGTCCTTGTGCGTATTGTAGAGTTCAGGATGGTGTCCTGTATCCCTGCGTTTCTGAGCTGGAAATAGCTTACAAGCACATTCTGAATGATCTCATTTACTGAATTCCCCTCTGCAAATATATGGGCTGAAAAATACCCCTTTGTGTCTGCCAGCACAAGAGATGACAGGGTATCCATTACAAAATTGACAGGCATGCCTTCTGGCCCCTCTGCAGATGTCTGGAACAGGAAGAAGTTCCTTGCTGTGCCTGTAAATATATTTCCCCCTGAAAAATCCTGTTTGAAATAGGTTTGAAGCCTGTCCCACTTGGCCTTGACTATGCCACCCTCCCTATTTTTAAAGCTGTCAGGGTTCCTGAATGCGGAGTCAAACCTGGCCGTGGGCAAAGAGAGCTCCTTTAGGAGCATAATGCCGGGCATTGACTGAACCGTATCAAGACGCCACCCGCCGCCATATGTCCGTAAAACAGTCGGCGCCTCCACAAGGGTAAGGCCGTCATAGGGGTAGGTTAGCCCTGCCTCCTTTGCATCCTTTATCCTTGTGTCAATATATTCCCTGATCTTCTCTTTTGTGTCAGCCAGCACATCAAGGTTTTTCATATGTTTTTTGTGGACAAGAAGCTCCATGAGTATGCCTTCAGTTTCATATGAACGGCTCTCATACTCAGATGCGAGAAGGGCCACCTCCGGCACAACAGAGGGGGGAGCAAACCGGTAAAGGTCAAATCTATTATCCTCACCTGCCCTGTTGCGCCTTCCAGGCCCTGCGACAAGCCACCCCTTTGGCACGCCAACAGTAAGATCAACATTGAAAAAATCCACGCGGTTGTTCTGCTGTTTTTCCATGCTGTTCTCCACACCTGACATTGGCAGCCACCGGATTGCAGGCATAAGGGCAACAAAATTACTGTCAAACAGATAGTTTTCATTACCAAGAAGGATAGTATTTGAATTTTTTCTCTCAAGCTTAAGGGGGTTTATAGAGCTTTTAAGATATGCAAAGTGTTTATTCGGTATGCCCTTTGTTTTGAGACCTATTACAGCCTCCTCACCCGGCGACAGGGCATTGGGCAGGGTAATATCAAGTATGCCCTCTTCATGCTTATAGCTTAATGGTTTACCAGAACTGTCAAGGAGTTCCACTATCCTCTGTCCAGGATTAAGGGTAAACAGGGCATTTTTTATCTCACCCTCTTCAGGGGCCTTGAATGTAATCTTTATTTCAAGGTTAAGATCCTTTCCTGGTGTTATTAGCACCCTGCCTGTGATTTTTGTAATATCAGGCGCAGGGCCATTTGGGTATTCCATTTGTGCCCTAAGCCATCTCTCCTGCTCTTTTATATCATTCAGGTTGCCTGCAAATATGCCACCTATTATAACCGCTGCTACTGCTACGATTATTGCGCCTGTAAAACCTGTTTTCCAGCGTGATCCATCATCAAGGCGGGGGTGCACTGCCGCACATATGCCAAGCATTCCAAGGGAGGCAAGGAGTATTGCTGCGCGGTGTATGAGGCCCGTAAGAGGCATTAATGATGCTGTAATGTCTGATGGATATCCTGACTGCATTAACCCAAGAAAATCAAAAACCATCGCCTTGTAGTTAGGTAAAAAATACATCCCTGCATAGCTTGCAGCTATCAACAGCACAAGTATGATAGAGGAAACCAGCCTGTTCCTTACAAGAAGGGTTACAAGAAAGACAATCGAGATTATAAATGCGAAAGAGGGTAGCCCTATCAGAAACACAAATGAAAGGAGGGATCTCATCTGGGCAGGCTCACCAATAGGCACACCGCTGGTCTTTAGCAGAAATCCCAATAGCTGTATCAGCACTATCAGGAGAAGCATGGGCACCCATGCGGGTATCAGGACACCCAAAAATCTGCCGATAACAAGCTCCATGTTGGTGTAAGGACGCGAATCAAGCACCTCATGCATCCTTTCCCTCAGATCCCTTGCCCTCACATCAAATGCAAGAAAGATCACGCCTATAGAGTAGATAGCGAGGTAGAACACGCCTGCTATTGAACTCACAAGAAACCTGGGGCTTATTAACCCCACTGATGCGGAATGCGATGAATAAAGGCCGTGCAGGGCAGAGTAATAGATAAATGCAATTAACACAAACAGGTATGAAAATGAGAGAAACAGCCAGTATCTGGCCAGACGTCTTATTACAAGTGTTTCAGCCCGCACTATGGACAGAATTGATTTTATGTTCATCATGACTGCGCCTCCCCTCCCTTTACCGCCTGTTTCACGCTGTTTGAGGCCATAAAGGCGAGATATGCCTCCTCAAGTGTGGGGTTATCAACCTGGACTGCGCCATCAGGGATCTCGCCCATCCTGGATACTGCCCTGATGATGGTTCGCCCCAGTCTCTGTTCCTGGGATACGATCTCATACTGTTCAGCGACTTCACTCCTTGTGCCTTCAAGATGCATCTCAAATACAAACCCCTTTGCCTTTTCTATCAGTTTTTCAGGGCTCCCCCTGAACTCCAGCCTGCCCCGGTCAATAAGGGCGAGGTCATGACACCCGCTCCCAAGGTCACCTACAATGTGGGTGGAAAGGATAATGATCCTCTCTTTGCCGAGTTTCGCCATGAGCTGCCTGAAATGTATACGCTCCTCAGGGTCAAGCCCGACTGTGGGTTCATCAACAATCAGTATCTTAGGATTATGTATAAGGGACTGGGCCACGCCGAGCCTTCTTACCATACCGCCGGATAGGCTTTTTACCTTTCTGTGGGAGACATCCTTTAATCCTACAAGTTCAAGGATTTCAAATACCCTCTCTTTTCTTTCCGTGTTATTCTCAAGGCCTGAAAGGGTAGCGAGTGTTCCAAGCACCTCTTCCACCCTGTGGAGACGCCATGCATTGAAATCCTGCGGAAGATACCCCAGAAGCCTCCTTAAATGCCTGCGCTCCTTTACCACATCAAATCCCCCCACAATAACACGCCCCTCTGTGGGTACAAGCAGACTGCATATAATGCGCATGAGCGTGCTTTTTCCTGCACCGTTGGGGCCCAGCAGACCGAAAAGCCCGGTATGGATATCCATGCTTATCCCGTTGATGGCAGCGTTTCCTCCTTTATAAATATGTCTGACCTTTTGGATACTTATAGAAATATCCCCGTCTCTTTCACCCATTGATTAGCTCCCTGATCATCTTGTCTATTTATATCTATACCTGAAACCCCGGTAAAAGGTTTCAAAAAAATAATTTATTTTAAAATACCGGTTAAGTAAGCATTTATTGTGCCGCAATAATAATCAGAATATTTAGCCTGTATTATCAACAAGTTATATTCGATAAAATATTAATGGCCGGATATCCGCCAGCATACATTAGCGAAAACTGCCTATTAATGGTAAATATAGCCACAGATGAGACCCTGTTTAAAAATTTTTAAGGTCTGAAAATAGTTGTGTGATTTCAGATACCAATATTATAAAAACCATGAAATGGCAATTTTATTTATCTATTTTTATTCGCAAAATTAACAACCTGCCAAATGAACTTAAGGCAATTTATTGCTTGCATTTTTCCCCTGAACTGTTAGTTTATAAAACTCTGGAATTTGCGGATATTTTAAGCAGTTAGGTAGAATTAAGAGGCCTGAAGGGAAGGTGTTTAATCTGTATTTGAAAATCTATTATATCCTTATCATATCTTCTCTGCTCCTCATATTTTCTTGCGGGGTCAGGCCAAAGGATGAAGAGGCGGTAATCACCATTGGCGAGAGGGCCATCAGCAAGAGAGAGGTTCTGCATGAGATAGAGCGAATCAAGTATGATATGGGGTTATCCGCTGGGGAGATTAAGGAGGGGATAAAATCTATATTAAACAGGATCGTAGAAAAAAACCTGATCCTTGAATATGGCAGGAGAAACGGGATAACAATATCAGAGGAGGAGCTTCAGGCAGCGGTCAATGAGGTCAGACATGATTACCCCGGTGATTTGCTGAATGAGGTGCTTCTCACAAGATATATAGATATCAATGAATGGAAAAAAAATATGCATGATGAACTGCTTATAAAAAAGATTACTGACACAGCCCTTGCTGATATTAAGGGGGTAACGCTGGATGAGGTAAAGGCCTATTATGAAAGCCACCTGGAAGAGTTCAGAGAGCCACGCAGGCTTGAGATAAGGCAGATTGTCACAAAGAGCAGGGAGGAGATGAACAATGTCCTTGCCCTTCTAAACAAGGGGGAGGATATGGCTGAACTGGCAAAAAGATTTTCTATAGCCCCTGATTCAAAAAATGGAGGTCTCCTGGGGTGGTTTGCATCAGGGGAGCTGGAAGAGACCATAGAAAAATCGGTCTTTTCACTGAAGCAGGGAGAGATAAGTAAAATAATTGAATCCCCTTATGGTTTTCATGTTTTCAAGGTCGTTTCTGTAAGAGAAGAGGGGATAAGGCCCTTTCCTGAATCAATAAAGGAGATAGAGTCAAAAATTACAGTGGAAAACAGAGAATTAATGTATACAAAATGGCTTGATGGCCTTAGAATGCAATTTCCTGTAAGCATTAAGGAGATGGAGATACTTGCTGACATGAAAATGGAGGATTAAAAGGGAATGAGAACAACTATTTTTTCGGCACTCTTTTCATTATTGTTACTGACTCAGGGGCTCTCTGCAGCAGAGGATAACAGGGCCGTGGCATTCGTTAATGACGATGTAATAACCCTTTACGAATTGAACAGCAGGATAGAAGAGATGACCGGCAAGACAGCTGTTGAGCTGAAGGCCTCAAATGAACAGGATTTTTTCAAGATCAGGGAACAGATCCTGGATATCATTATCGAAGAGAGGATAATGAAGGCAAAAATAAAGGAACTTGAGATAGAGACAACAGCCGAAGAGATAGACGAATATATGGAGTATGTAAAGGAGGAAAACAAGCTTACCCAGGAGGAGCTGGTTGAGCAGCTCAAGCGTGAAGGGTTGTCCCTTGAAAAATACAGGGAAAAGATAAAGGAAGACCTTGAACGGCGCGAGCTTGTCGGGAGGGAAATCAGGGAAAAGCTGATAGTATCCGAAGAGCAGATCGCTGCCTATTATGAGGCAAACAAAAAGAATTATGAAAGGCCCGGATCAGCGCATATTGCAAGCATTTTTCTTGTGCCCGCATCTCAGGATGCAGGGCAAGGGGTTGATGAGCTTTTAAAAAAGGGGGAGGCTATTAGAGAAAGGATCTCAAGGGGAGAGAAGTTCGAGGACCTTGCAAGGGAATTTTCAAACGGGCCAGGCGCAAATGATGGCGGAGACCTGGGTAATATTCCCCTAACCGATGTTGACAAGAAGATTCTCGATGTGATCAATACCCTTAAGGATGGAGAGGTAAGCAACCCGGTTAATATTGGCAACAGGGTACAGATCATCAAGCTTATTAAGAAGGTTAATACAGGGTACACCCCCCTCGAAGAGGTAAGAGATGAAATACATGAAAAGCTATACAATATGGAGATGGAGAAACGCTATAAAGAGTACATAAACAAGCTGAAAAAAGAGAATTACATAAAAAAGATACTGTAATAGACTGAAGAGGGTTTTTTCATAATCAATAGCAATTTTACGGAACTTACAGGTATGAAAACAGAAAACAATCTTGAAAACACCGGCAGGGAAGAGATCAGCATAGGCCAGTTGCTTAAGTCTGAAAGGGAAAGAAGGGGAATCTCCATAAAGAGCCTGTCAGAGACCATTAAAATAAGGGAGCAGCTCATAATTGCCCTTGAAAATGAGGAATGGGACAAACTGCCTGCAAGGGTTTTGATCAAGGGATTTATACGTTCATACACCATTGCTGTCGGATGTGATACAAGAAGGGCAATAAAACTTTTTGAAAAATGTGTGCCCTCCAGAGGGGATGAAAATGTGAGGCCCCTTGCACATAAACCAAAGAAGGAAAAGGGCATATATTTTGTTGTAATAATCCTGTTATTAATTGTTGCAGCAGGGCTCTACATTTTCAGATTTAATGAAAAGAAGATAGAGGATATGGATACAGCCCCTCAGCCTGAAGGCGTGCAGACTGCCCCGGTTGCAGAGCCTGACACAGTGTATCTGCCTCAGTCAAACCTTGAGGCGCCTGCGCCGGCCCCTGTAAAACCAGCAGATGAAAGCCCCTATCAGATCACAGGAGATGCGCCGGTGATTAAGGCAGAAACAGCCATTGAAACAGCATCCCCGGCTGTTAAGCCTGCTATAGGCATAGGGCAGGAGGCTATAGCAACTGAGAATGGTGCGCCAGCGGCGGGCCCGCTGTCAGATGAGTCAGCGCCCATGGAGAACCTCCCGGCCCAGCCAGCTGCCCTGACTCAAAATGCCCCTCCTGCTCAGGAAACAAAAGGCCAGACACTTACTGCAACAGTGAGCATGAGGACATGGGTTAAAATAATAGCGGATGATACACCCCCAAAGGAATATATTTTCCAGCCTGGGGCAACACATTCATGGACAGCGGAAAAAGGTTTTTATGTTACGGTGGGTAATGCAGGTGGAATAGAATTTTCATTTAATGGCAAGACAATCAATAATCTCGGGGCACCCGGAGAGGTAAAAAAATTGCGGTTCCCTGATGATTTTCAGACAAAATGGGAAGAATAAAAGTGGAAGAGATATTTGACATATTAAAGGAAAGAGGCTTCATCGAACAGCATACTGATGAGAGCGAACTGAGGGAATTATTCAAAAAACCTGTAACATGCTATGTCGGGTTTGATCCAACAGGCAAGAGCCTGCATATAGGTCACCTGCTTCCTGTAATGGCGCTTACGCACATGCAGCAGGCGGGTCACAGGCCTATTGCGGTTGTTGGCGGCGGAACAACCCTTGTCGGCGACCCGAGCGGCAAGACAGAGATGCGGCCAATCATGCCAAGGGAAGAGATAGACAGTAATGCCAGGAGCATAAAGAAACAGCTCATGCGGTTTTTGGATTTTGAAAACAACAGGGCGCTCATGGTGAACAATGCGGACTGGCTTACAAAGCTGAACTATATAGATTTTCTAAGGGATATAGGAAGGCATTTCAGTGTAAACAGGATGCTTACAGCAGAAAGCTACCGGATGAGGCTTGAGACAGGCCTAAGCTTTATTGAGTTTAATTACATGCTCCTTCAGGCATATGATTTCTGGCACCTCTTCAAACACTATGATTGCAGGCTCCAGATGGGGGGAAGCGACCAGTGGGGCAATATTGTTGCCGGCACAGACCTGATTAGAAGGCTTGAAAGGGATACGGCCCACTGCATCACCTTTCCGCTTATTACTACTGCCTCAGGCGCCAAAATGGGCAAAACCGCAAAGGGCGCAGTGTGGCTTGATCCTGAGATGACCAGCCCCTATGAATATTACCAGTACTGGATCAACCAGGAAGATTCTGACATTAAAAGATTTCTCCTGCTTTTTACATTCCTTCCGGTCGATGAGGTAATAAGGCTTTCGCGCCTTGAGGGTGCCGATATAAGGCAGGCCAAGGAGATACTTGCATTTGAGACAACAAAGATATGCCACGGTGAAGAAGAGGCTATTAAGGCAAGGAATGCGGCAAAAAAGCTTTTTGGAAATGGCGAGCAGGGCATAAGCGATTCTGTGCCCGAGTACACGATTCAAAGGGCTGAGCTTGAAAAGGGCATCCCTGCATTTATCCTTTTTGAGCAGGCAGGCCTGTGCAATACAAGATCCGATGCCCGGCGCCTCATCATGCAGGGCGGCGGGTACATCAATAATGAAAAGATCGGGGCATTTGACCAGATTATTAACCTTACGAATGAGAAGGATGGCGCCATGCTCTTAAGGGCAGGAAAAAAGCGTTACATGAAGGTATCCATATCCTGAGCCTGTATGGCGCCATGCTCTCAGTCGAAATGGGGATATTGGATTTATAAAAGGATAAAAATATGACTAAAGATATAAGCGAACAGGTACCGGAAGAGGATGAAGGGCTGGATCTGAGCCTTGCAATACCAAGCGAGGAGAAGGCGCTTGTCCCTTATGACCCGCTTCAGCTATACCTTTATGAGATAAAAAAATACAAGCTCCTTACCAAGGAGGAGGAGACAGAGCTTGCCATAAGGGTTAAGGAGAATAATGATGAGGATGCTGCCTATAGGCTTATTACCAGTAATCTCAGGCTTGTTGTAAAAATTGCAATGGATTTTCACAGGTACTGGACCAAGAGCCTTCTTGACCTGATCCAGGAGGGTAACCTCGGCCTGATCCAGGCGGTCAGAAAATTTGATCCATACAGGGGCATAAAGTTTTCATACTACTCTTCCTACTGGATAAAGGCATACATGCTCTCCTTTATCATGAAGAACTGGAAGCTGGTAAAGATAGGCACCACACAGACACAGAGAAAACTCTTCTACAACCTTGCAAAGGAAAGGGAAAAGCTGCTGTCACAGGGCATGATGCCAGAGACCCGGCTTTTGGCTGAACGCCTCAGCGTCAAGGAGGAGGATATTGATGAAATGACCCAGAGGCTGGGGGGTGGAGAGGTGAGCATCAATGCCCCTGTGGGTGATGGCGGAAAGGAGGAGTACAGCTCTTTTCTTCCTGATGAAAGGCTGGATACTGATGACCAGCTCTCCGAGATGCAGGGACGTAACATGCTTCTTGCAAAACTGGAGGAATACAGAAAGACCCTCAAGGGGAAGGAGCTTGATATCTTTGAAAACCGCATAATGGCTGATACCCCTGCTACCCTTCAGGAACTCGGAGACAAATACAATATATCAAGAGAGAGGGTCAGGCAGATACAGTCAAGGATAGTAACCAACATTAAACAGTGGCTCTCGGAGGAGATCCCTGACTTTGATGAACAATACTCTGATTTTATAAAATAGGATTTTCCATGATCATCTTACACAAAACTAGAGAAGCCTCTTTCAAAATACCATTAGCTGCCCTGCTGCTTCTTCTCTGTTCCATTGCCGGCTTCTCTTTTGTTTATGCAGAGACTGAAAATGGCGCTGCGCCTGTGACCGAGTCTATTCAGACTGATCCAGAGGTGATTGACCTTAAATATGCAAAGGCACCCTTGAAAACCCCTGACGATAAACAGCTTGCATATATAAATTTCATACTTTCAACCATTAACATCTCAAATGGTGACTATATTACAGCCATTGAAAAACTTAAAAAGGTAATGGGGTATGACCCTGAATCAGCATATCTCAAAAAAAGAATGGCCATCCTCTTAAGCGAGACAAGGAATCCTGAACTGGCGCTTAAATATGCCGAAGAAAGCCTGCGGCTCAATCCGGATGATATTGAGACAAGGCTCCTTATTGCCGATCTTTATGGTATGGGTGGCGATACTGAAAAGGCCATAGCTCAATACAGGGAGATTATTGCCATTGATCCTGAAAACCACAGGGTGAGGATGGCATACTCCACTGTGCTTGCAAGGGCAGGCATGCTGGATGAGGCAATGGCACAGCTCAATACCCTTACAGAAAAGGACCCTGAAATGTTTTTTGCCCATTACTACAAGGCAAAGATATATCAGGCAATGAATAATTATGAGATGGCAGAAAAGGAATATCTTGCAGCCCTTAATATTAACGAGGCGCTGGAACCGGCGCTTTTTGACCTTGCAGGGCTCTACTACATTCAGGGGAAGCTTGAAGAGGCAGGCAATACCTATCAGCGTCTTTTAAAGATAGACCCCACAAACAGGATCGCAAGGGAGCGTCTGCTTGGGATTTATGAGCTGATGGGCAAAAAGGATGAGATTGCATCCATGATGGATGAGATAAAGAAGAACTCCTCCCCCGGAGATCAGAGCCGCCAGGCAATTGGCCTGTTTTATCTTCAGAATGGAAGGCTTGCGGAATCCATAAACGAGCTTGATATGATTGTAACGGCATGGCCTGATGATCAGAAATCCAGATACTATCTTGCACTTGCCTATGAGCAGAACAACCAGCCTGAGGAGGCGCTCTATCATTTCAGGATGATAGAAGAGGGCAATGAACTTTATATAAACGCAAGGCTGCACCTGGCATACCTCTTAAACAAAATGGGAAAAACAGATGAGGCCATAGAGATATTGAGAAAGGGGATTGAGTATAAAAGGGATGAATCTGATTTCTACACCCTGCTCTCATCCATCTATGAATCAAAGGAGGATTATGTAAAGGCGCGGGAGGCTCTGGATGAAGGGCTGGCTATTGAAGGGGATAATGTTGACCTGATCTACCGCCTTGGCACACTCCTTGACAGGAAAGAGAACAAGGATGAAGCCATTGCCCAGATGAAAAGGGTGCTTGAACTTGATCCCGGAAATGCAGATGCCATGAACTACATCGGCTATACCTATGCAGAACAGGGTGTAAATCTTGATGAGGCGTTAACGCTTATACAAAAGGCCATCAATATCAAGCCTGATAACGGGTATTACATAGACAGCCTGGGCTGGGTATATTACCGCCAGGGGAATTATGACCTTGCGCTTGAAACCCTTACCAGGGCGCTTTCCCTTGTTGAAGGCGGAGACCCCACAATAGCAGAGCACATCGGGGATGTATACATGAAGATGGGTAACTTTAAGATGTCCATTGAGATGTATCAGAAGGCGCTTACACTCAAACATCAGAACCCTGATGCCATCAACAGAAAGATAGAAGAAATGAAAAGGAAGCTGGAATAATTTTCATGCAGGAAAGACCTATAGCCACAACACATTTTAGCCCTGCTGAACTGTTTCCGCCAAAACCCCTTATTCTGGAAATTATGCTGCTTGCACTTGTCTCTTTTCTTTCCGGATGCGCATCCCTTGCGCCTTACAGGCAGCATAAAATCCTTTCAGTTGAAGAGATGCAAGATATTATTGCAGAGGCAAGGGCGCAGGAAGAGAAAGTCTCTGAATTCTATTTCACAGGGCAATTATCCATTGATGGGTGGATTATGGATAGATCAGCAGATATCCTGATAGCAGGGAAAAAGGAGCCTCTCATGCTAAAGATGGAGATCACCCACTCATGGGGCAAGCCGCTTTTTTATCTATTAATCAGGGATGAGAGGCTATCGATCATCGATTTCATGGAAAAGAGGCAGTATAACGGTGAGTTCACATCAGTAAACCTCTCCAGATTCTTACCGGAGATGGATTTCTCAACTGATATGATCTGGTCATTTTTAAGGGGTCACCCCATATACCCCGGGGTATCCGACATTTATGAAGAAAGAGGAGGTGCGCTCACATTAAAGGGCGCTGACAAAAAAACCATAGCCATTATAACGCTATCGTCTGAAAAAGAGATTAAGGAGGCAGTGCTCTTTTCTCCCGGATCACCAGACATGGTCTTCAGCGATTTTATTATGGCAGGGGATATCAGTTATGCTATTAACACCCTCCTTGAAGATAAAAAGGAAAAGAGGGGTATGAGACTTAAAAGAAAAAAGGTTGTGTTCAATAAAGAGATTCCTGATAATATTTTCACCCTTGAACCCATGCCCTCTTTTGAGCAGGTAGGCCTGGATAACATATATTAATTTTCGATTGGTTTTAATAACTCAATGATATTTTGACATTTGTAATCTATCAGACTACAATCTGCATACATTTTTAGGAGGGATAAAAATGCAGCTTACCATAAGAATTCCTGATAAATATTAAAAGGAGATAGATATTTTATCAGATAATATGGGCCTTAAAAAATCCGATATAGCACGTCTTGCCCTGAGAAAATTTATTGATGAAAATATTACAAAAGAACAGACAACGCCTTACAGTAAAGTTAAACACCTTCTGGGTAAAGCCGAAAGCGGGATAAAAGACCTTGGGCAGAACCACAGAAAATATCTCATTGAAAAAATAAAAAGGGCCAATAAATGAATATCCTGCTGGATATGGGACCATGGGTTGCGTTAATTGACCGGAGCGAAGCAAGACATCTTAAATGCATAGAATGGTTGAATAATTTCAGTTAGGATATTTTTTCAACAGAAGCAGTTATGACCGAGGTGCTGTATCTGTTGAATTTTTCTTTTATTGGCCAGGAGGCCGCCCTTGAATTTGTTCTGAGCGGGGCAGTTACTCTTGTTCCCTCAAATATAGAAAGCCTGGATTATGTTAAAAAGATAATGAAAAAATATCAGGATTTTCCAATGGATTTTGCTGATGCTACACTTGTCTCAGCCGCAAATGATCTACTGATTTCAAATATTCTTACATTTGATGTCAAACATTTCAATGCATACAGGTATAACAAAACAAAATCTTTTACTATATTTCCATTTAACAGTTGAAATTGACACCATGCCAACGTTATTTAACCCTCATCACACGTATCCGCTTTTTACCCTCTGGCTCTACAAGAAAGAATGAACCCAGGATACCGCGAGAAATAACTACCTGCTGCTCCGGGTTATTAAAGTTGAAAGCAGCGCTATCGGTTTGACGCCACACCTGTCCGTTTTCCATGAAGAGGATCCACTTTCCATAGGCATCCTGCATTTTTTTGCTCCATTTAAATTGCAGCTCATCAGGCTGTTTCTCTTTATGTGTATGTTCTAAACCGAAAATAGCTTCAGCATCTTGCGCAGGCTCAACTATTGGTACAATGGTCTCCACTTTGGATGCCACAGAATCATCCGCTTTGGGCGCAACATCATTTGATTTCACAGTGTCAGCGGACAAACGACCGGAAAGCGTGTCATAGCATATAAGACGCTCGTCCGGATTTTCAATAGCAGCGCAGCTTTGCAAGGTCGGTGTTGCGGCCTGGATTGAGATGGAAACAGAAAACATGGAGAAGATAATAATTAAAATGGATTTCATGATTCTTCCTCCTTCACTGAGTTTATTAACTTTTTATGAATGCGCCCTATTTTATAATCATTCACCAGGTTAATAAGTCAGGGAACCGGCAACATCAGTTTTCATAAGATATCCTGTTTTAATTTCGAGTATAAGGGATGATAAACCTATTGGTCAATATTAAAGCCGGACTATGTTAATTTTGTGGGTTGCCTGATGTGGCACCTTGTGGCTTGGGCCATATATTTATTATTTTAACCTGTTTACCAACTTGACACTATTCAACTTTATATCTCGCTTGGTCGCGTAATCGGGGACAATCCTTGAATTATCTGCAAATGGGTATGGTTGGGCATAAATGCCCATTCATAGCATCGGGTTTTTGTTTCTGGGATAAGAGCAGATAGCCGATAAAAAAATTAATACGATCTTCATTATCCGTGAATATCTTCCTGCGTTCTATTCCCCTTATCATTACATGATGTAATATACCGGGGGAATCTAATCTGGATGTTCTTGGTATGGGGTAATAATACTCATATCTTTTTTATATGTCAGTTTATTTTATTATTGAAGGATGTCCCCACTATCGTCCATACAGGTGGTTTTGGCCCTGGTTCATCAAAGATCATATTTGCTATATTTAGCGTGGGTTATTGTGTAACTGTGATTTCTTTTGTTATCCAACGTTCTGCAAGTCCCTTCATGCTGACTATATATTCTGGCCAGTCATGAAGTGTAGCAGGGTCAAAATCGGCACCATTTGGCCATACCAATGTGTGGATTTCCGGGTCAATTTCAACTTGGTTGAATAAACGTTCATCCTTAAGTGGCCCATACAATTCACCTACTAAAATAGGTTGAAAATCGATTGTCTGTTCTTTGCCGTCCGTAAACATTACCCGTAAGGTGTATGGGGCAACAATCTCAAACCCTATTACTCGATAGATAGGATGTTCCATTTTATCCTCCATGCGCCTTGTTAACGAAGTGGGGCTATCTTGTATGGTATTTGCCCTGCCTGTAATCTTTGCCAATCTTCTTGCAACTCCTCTTGATGTAGCTCCGCCCAGGCTTCAACTAATCTCTTTTCCTTTTGCGAGAGGTTACCACCCATCATCTCAATCATATCAATGCTGAATACAGCCTCCTGGTTTTGGTAATATGCATGGAAATGAGGGCGGTGATGTTAAGTGCTTGGCTCAACAAACATGCGGATGATAATACCAAAGAAGCGACTGATTTCAGGCATTGTTTTTGTTAATAAAGTTTCACTTTTTTAGCATAAAGTATATAAGGTACACCATTTTGTGTCAATGTGAAATCTACCTGTGATTTTTGGGGATTATAGTAAGGCTAATAGATACATTAAATTTACAAGAATATTTGTACAACTATAAATAATAAAAGACACCTTACTATTGCTGTCATTCAGAAATTATCTACTGATTTATACCCATACCCTATTCTAAAATAATAAATGCTTTTCTGTTAAAAGTGCAGAGTGGAAACTCGTCATTTTTTTATCGGTTAATCTTTTCGTTTGATAAATGCGCAACAATGCCCATCATTGATACAGTTATATAACTTTTCTCCGGGACAGACCCCAAAAGCGCTGATGCTTTTAATGACTGCAAAAATGAAAACACAGCTCCATGCAAATCTAAAATAAAAAAATAATAATAACGAGCATAATCCGCTCATCAATGCACCAAGGCTATGGGCAAACCGCATCCCATTTTTATCCAGCATAATCGATTGTTTCTTAATGCTAAACAGATGTTCAAATAAAGAAAATAACTGTATCAAAGGGGCATTGCAACCTTTAAATGCCTTGATATTACTGCATCACAAGATATATTTTAAATTTAAAGGTCGTCCCGCCGCCTACCGCTTTTCATTTTTACAATCAAGGGTTTACTCCATTCTTTTCACTATATGTCCCACTAATTGGTTCTGAATCAGGAGTTCCAATTAAATCATATTCCCCTTTAAAATATTCACTTTCAAGGCTGATAGTCATGAATACAGGCCCCTCTTTGTCTTCGGGAATTTTCTCATCGTTTATAGACACTATACCCACCTTTACCTTTTTCCATATTTTATTATCTTTACTAATATACATTTTATTGTCTTCGATTCTATAAAAATATTTTCTTTCTGTTTCTAGCATTTCGAAGTATGGGTCTTTTCTTTTTGAATCATAAACATATATGACATTGCCCTCAGTAGAAATTATTAGTTTAGCAAATGACCCCGGCGCTTCGCTTTGGTGTTATAGATGAAAGAAACTTGCGAGGTGGTTTGGCATATTATAGAAGATAAATTGCGCACTGGCAGTCAAGGCCGGAAGAACAATGGTGTCACAGGACCCGTAGTTTAGCATGGTTCCGGGCGTATTCGGTTGTAGCATTGGCGACGTGATCTGGCAGTTTCGGAGCACGATCCCGTTTAGGAGAGTGCATAGTTACCGACCCGGGCCAGAGCGTATATATCTTCTAACAAAGTGAGGGACTGAAAAATATGCCAAAACGAGAGAACAAAAAGAAAACACCTAAGCAATCGAAGCGTAAATCATTTAAAATTATAAATCCAAACGCAGCAGGCATTGATGTTGGCTCAGAAGAGCACTGGATAGCTGTACCGGAAGACAGGGATGAACAGCCTGTTCGCAGTTTTAAATGTTTTACGGCTGATTTAAATGCTATGTCTGATTGGCTTAAGGAATGTAATATCCAAACTGTGGTAATGGAATCGACAGGTGTTTACTGGATTCCTTTGTACCAGATTCTGGAGAAACAAGGGTTTGAAGTTAAACTGGTCAATGCCAGACATGTAAAAAATGTCCCTGGTCGGAAAACCGATGTATCGGATTGTCAATGGCTTCAACGGTTACATACCTATGGACTTTTATCAGGGTCTTTCCGGCCTGAAGAATCTATTTGTGTGCTTCGCAGCTTCTGGCGACATCGAGACAATCTTATTCGTTATGCAGCATCTCATGTCCAGCATATGCAAAAGGCCCTTGTTGAGATGAACATACAATTGCACAAGGTAATAAGTAATATTACTGGGCTGACCGGAATGTGTATAATAAAGGCTATCCTGGCTGGTGAACGCGATCCTATAAAACTGGCTCAAATGAGAGATCCTCGCATTAAAAGCAGCGTGGAACAGATTGCCAAGGCACTGGAAGGAGATTATCGACAAGAACATCTCTTTTCGTTGAGGCAGGCCGTTGAACTCTATGATGTTTATCAGCAAAAAATCGAAATGTGTGACCATGAGATAGAACAATATTTGAGCCAAGTAGACTCTAAAATAGACCTCCAATCCTATCCTCTGCCAGCATCTACGAAGAGTAATAAAAAACCAAAAGGAAATGCACCTCGTTTTGATCTCCGTACACATTTATACAGGATCAGTGGTGTTGATTTTACACAGATTGATGGGCTGGATGTTGTTTCTGTGCATACTATCATTTCAGAGGTAGGCATTGATCCTACTGCCTTTCCATCGGAAAAACATTTCTGTTCATGGCTTGGTCTTTGTCCAAATAACCGCATCACAGGAGGCAGAATCAAGAGCAGTAAAACAAAAAAAGTCGTTAATCGTGCTTCAGCAGCTTTTAGAATGGCGGCTCAGAGTCTATCTCATAGTTTAAGTGCCCTTGGAGGATATTATCGTCGCATGCGTGCAAGACTGGGAGCACCGGAAGCAATCACCGCAACGGCTCATAAATTGGCAAGAATATTTTATCACCTATGGAAGGATGGCGGAACTTATCTTGATCCAGGCCATCTATATTACGACGAAAAATACAAAACACACGTTATTAATAATATGATCAAAAAAGCCAAACAATTGGGTTTTCAAATCAGTATAGAACCCATTGATCAGCTTCAAGTTTCTTAGGAGAATCTTTTAGAATTTCAGTTTTTGAATTTTTTATTGATTTTTCAGACATAGCAATAAGAGCAACTCCTTCCAATTCATGAGGATCAATATATAATGCTTTACCATTTTGGATTGCGACACCATATTTAAACTCAATATTATTTTCCTGTTTCGGGCCATAACCTATACCTTTACTTTCTATCCCATTGGCATAATTAATAACGGCAAATGATATTGTTAATAATGTTATTAATATGATTTTTACCATTCTTAAGCCCCTTTTATTTTATTTGTATTAAGCAAACATAAAACATGACTGTCCTACTTGTACACACTGGCCCATTCACTCAGTGAAGCCTTTTGCATTCATATCTTCCGCCCTTATAAAACGTGCCATTCCCGTCCGCATTTTTCGCAATCCAAGTGTTCTGTAAAATCCTTCTTTCCCAGGTGATGCATACAAAATTATATTGCATTGAGGAAGAGCATCCAAAATATTCTTCATTATTTTAGTTCCGATGCCCTTCTTCTGGAATTCAGGTATGACAGCTACGTCATAGATGGCTGCCTGGTAGACACCATCAGAAATCGCCCGTCCAAAACCGATCAACCGGCTATCAATATAGACAAACACGGTAGTATGGCTCGCTTCAAATGCTCTTCTGTGAATATCGGGATCGTAGTATGCCATTCCAAGGAGTTTCAAAGTTTCCGATACTGTCTTCCAACCTACATCGGAGCAGTTCCTTTTGATCTCTAACTCCACCAAATACCCTCCTCGTATACTCCACCGCCGAACGAAAAGCTTACAGGATTGTGTGTAACAAGGTGTAATAAAATTCCTTGTAAGGCGATAGGTTAAGTTTCAAATTGTATCTATTGACATATAAAAGGAATGTCAGAAATAGTTATTTTTATATTTTCCTTTTCAAGCCTTTTAGATAATATTTCTAACCTAGCTTTCTTTTCTGCATGAGGGCCAATAATTATTTTATCAATTGGAAGTTCGATGTCGTCCGAATTAAATAGCTCAATATATTTAACTTCTTGACCACATTTTTTACGGATCTTTACTTCTTTTTCTGGTCGCAATTTCACTCCGTCTTTATTGGCGAGCCTTTCAATCTCCTCATTGATTATTGTTGGCAAAGCTATCACTCTCACCTCGTTTTCTTCACTAAAACCATAATGTTTATATCTACTAATGCACCTAACAAAAGGATGATAAGCTTTTGAGGCATCAACATGGTTCCTATTGAAAAATGTATCAAAGTCAAGAATATTTTTAACAACATCTGCAATGACGGTAAGATCTTTTGATATTTCCTCATTAAATTTTTTTTCATCATCACTATACACAACATCGGCGATATACATTGCACTGTATTCGTATCGGATTGATTCTTGATCCAATATTTTTTCCAATTTTTCCGTGTCGAATATTATTGCAGCGCCTCCTCCACTTCCATACCCGCGCCATTGGCTTAGCAAACCATTCTCATTAATAGCATCACTGGAATGCTCCCCACAAAATGAAAGAATATAAATATCATCCCCTAAAGCACTGTAATGAGCATCAACTAATAATTCTGCTTCATGGCGAATGACTTTTTCAATACCGCCTTTTTTATTGATTCCATTAATGCTTTTGGGGAACTTCTTTAGTAATTTTTTAACTATTTCATTAGAATATGGGAGCACTAATGAAACCAGTTTGTCTCTAAACAAATTAATTTCGGAATAGTCATTTAGTGATTTATAATTTGTTGCCCACATGTTTTTGCTGTCGAGTATCCCGATAAGACCATCCCAAGTGGTGTAATGGAATAGCTTTTTATATACTTCTGAGACTTTGGTCATCAGTGCTTCTCTATTAACTTAACAAGTTATTGAATAGTATCTGCTTACACCCCAATATTGTTCCTTTAGTGGGGGTCTGTTAAATTCTACTGCTACCTGTATAAATACCAGTATAAACTTACTTAATACTTGATGAAAAAAAATGATAAGACTTGGGCATTATGGAAAATGGCGTATGGTATGTCAATATGTTTTGAGGTGATAAGCTTGTCCCCCTCACCTGACCTCTCCCACCACGGGGCGAGGAATTTCTTGAAGGAATAGAACTGGATTCCCCGGTCGCAGCCGGGGAATGACGAATGAGGGCGAATAATACATCTCCCCCTCCCCTGACACCTCCCACCAAGGGAGGACAATATTAGCTTCACCACTTCGGAGACCATAGGAACCAGATAATAAACAGGTTCATTTCATAGCAGGGAAAAGGACTCTGCATTTTATCCCCGCGGGTATGGAGTAATCAGGGTTAGGAAGCACAAGGCGTACACCGAATGTGCTGCTTGCTGCGTCTATCACTGTATCCACAACGCTTACTGTTGCCTTCAGCTCCCGTGACACAGGATTATCTATTTTTATTCTGGCTGATGTGCCCTTTTTGATCCTTCCATACTCCCCTGCAGGAATAACAACCTCTACATAGAGGGGATCTATCTGTGCAATAGACATTATGGGTTTGTCACTTACATACTCTCCCCTTGAGATAAACCTCTCAACAACAACGCCATTTACCGGGCTCTTTATCTTTTTTATTTCAACCTTTTCCAAAGCCTCTTTATGCTGGAGCTCTGCTATCGTGAGCTCTGTCTCCATCTCATCCTTGTCATGTATGGATACAAGCTGTTTTTTATAGAGCTCTTCGTTCCTCTGCACCTTTCGCCTCATGAATTCCACCCTTGCCAGCGCCAGGTCAGCAGAGGCCTTTTCAATGTCAGAGTTAAGAGAGGCAATTACATCATCCACAATTACCTTGTCGCCACGGTCAAAAAATACCTGTGCAAGGATGCCCTCAACAGGGCTGCTCACCTTCACAAGTTCACTGGGCTCAATAATACCGTCAAAATATGATTCTTCTCCGCTTACCATCTGCACATAAAGCAGGGCCATAACCAATACAGCTATCTGATATGTGCCTTTATATATCCCGGTTCTCATTTTTAAACCCCTTCTATTCGGATCGCCCTGAAAATGAGAGCATGTTACCAAGCCGCTCATCTTCCTTGAGCAGATTTTTTCTCATTTCATAATGGATATGCTCCATCCTTTTCTGTGCAGATAATATGGCCCTTTTTGAAAAAAAACGAAAGGGCAATGTTTCTTTAAATGGAAATACAATTGTCATCCATCTCCATATCCCCCCTTTTCCCTCTTCAAGAATTTCATCTTCCAGAGAGAGTATCGCCTCAAAGCTCCCGGGGTCTCCCATGCGTGCGCATCTACCCGCAAGCTGGCGGTCTATCCTGCCCGCATCATGCCGCTCTGTAAGTATAACATGAAGCCCACCAAGCCTCCTGCTCTCTTCGGTAAGCTTTATATCAACCCCGCGCCCGGCCATGTTTGTGGCAATGGTGATGCTCTTCTCTTTTCCTGCCAGAGATATTATATCAGCCTCCTCTTTATCCTGTTTTGCATTCAGTATCCTGAAACAGAGACCCTTTTCAGCAAAAAGCCTTCCTGCCTTTTCAGAAGCGGCAACAGAGTGTGTGCCGATAAGCACTGGCCTCCCCTCATGGTGCAGGGCAAACACCCTTTTTGTTACAGCATCCCATTTTAGCGCCTCACTAAGGAACACACTGTCAGGATACACCCTCCTTTTATTGGGCCTGTATGTGGGTATTGTTACCATATTGAGACCATACACCTTCCTTAGTTCACCCTTAACCTCACGGGCAGTGCCGGTCATCCCTGATAACCTGAGATACCTTCTGAAAAATTTCTGATAACTGATGCGGGCCAGCACTACATTCTGTTTTGTAAGCTCACACCCCTCCTTTACCTCTATAAGCTGGTGCAGCCCCTTTTCATATGATCTGTCAGACATTACCCTGCCTGTGAATTCATCAATGATCTGCACCTTGCCATCGCGCAATATGTACTGCTTATCAATCTTGAAAAAATGAATTGCTGAAAGGGCAAGCCTGACCATTTCGATCCTCCTCACCTTGCCCATCCAGAGCGGGCCAAGGTCTTTTGCCAGATTATTAACCCTCTCCTCTCCAGCGTAAGTAAGCCTGATCATATGCTCTGATATGCTGATCTGAAAATCCCTCCCCTCAATCAACTGTCCGGCAAGTTCAATTGCCTGCTTAAAAAATTCATGTTCATCCTGTGCTGTTTCACCCTGCCCGGAAATAATCAGCGGTGTCCTTGCCTCATCGATCAAAACACTGTCTGCCTCATCTACAATAGCAAAATGAAGGCCCCTTAAAAGAAGCCTCTCTATCCTCTCGCTTCCGTTATAGAGGTATTCAGCATGAAGCTTCAGTTTATTCACCCTTCCTTCAAGGACAAGCCAGTCCTTAAGGTAGTCAAAAACTATCTCCTTGTTGGTGCAGTATACAATGTCCTTTGCATATTCCCTCCGTCTTTCTTCCGGCGTCATACCGTGAATCACAAACCCTACTGTCAGCCCCATTGCCCTGTATATAGGGCCGGTCCACTCAGCATCTCTCTGCGTCAGGTAATCATTTACGGTTATCACGTGAACCGCTATGCCTGCGAGGGCAGCAGTCCCTGCTGCAAGGGTTGCGGTAAGGGTCTTGCCCTCTCCTGTCTCCATCTCTGCTATCATGCCGTTTAGCAGCGCTCTGCCGCCCATAATCTGGGTATCAAAGTGCCTCAGTCCTTTAATATAAACTGATAACCCCCTTATTATGGCAAATGCACGGGCTGTATTTTCCTGTGACATCCCCTCCCTTTTTATTTTCTCCCTCAATTCATCCGCCTTTAAGCCTAAGTCTTGTTCAGTAAACCCTTTCAGCTCATCTGAAAAATGTTCCACCAATCTGACAAACCTTTTCATCCCTCTTGTGTGCAGCCTTAAAAATGATGAAAAGGATCTGATTGAATTTCTGAAAAAGGCATCCAGGCCATGGGTCTTTATATCGGCCCTTTCGGGCCGTAAAATATGGGAGGCTGGCGGGAAGACTGTTTTTTTGAAAGGCATGATCATATATTGAATCTGCTCAGGAATGTCCGTCTTATGCCCTGGTATATCCTAATAAACAGCGGCTCATTATCATACCTGAACCTTACAAGAACCTTTTCACCTATGGTTGATATGTGAGCCATTTCGATTGCAACCTCCAGTTGAAAAAGATTTTCAAATGCATTTATCTTTTTATCATCAGCGGGATTAAGGGCATGATCACCTCCGCCTTCCAGGCTCAGGGCGAGGCTTGGAAGCTCGGTTGAGGCCGCAGGGATTTCACGCAGGATATGACCTGGATATGATCTGCCAGGGCTTTGCATCATCATTACCTCAACCGCCTTTGTTTTTGTGCGTATGCTGTTAATAGCCTTCTGCTCCGCAACAACCCTTGCTGTCACCCTCTTAAAATCCACAACATATCCGATCTGGGTGCCCCTTCTGAGGTAGAGACCAATCATGCTCTCCTTTTCAGGAAGCAGGAATATGCCGTCCGACGGGCTTTTTATTATAAGGTTTGCTATCTGTTCATCCAGATTATTTAACTCGGATGTTATACGCCATATCTCATCCTTCAGTATCCTTGCCTCTGTCCGATCTCTGGTCTCTGCAAGGCTGTATCTCACTTCATATTCCTTTTTTATTGCATCAAGCTCCTTTTTTTTGGCTATAAGATCATTGTTCATGCATTTTACCAGGGGCTCCCCCTTTTGAACTCTCACGCCTGACTCCACAATAATATTTTCAATATATCCGTCAGCACCAACATAGAGCCTTGAATTTTCAGGCGGCCACAGCACACCCATTGAGACCGTTGAGGATGGAAAAGGGATTATAAACAGGGCCAAAACAATTAATATGAGAAAGAGTATTGTTATGGTAACCGCCCTCATTTTCTTGCGCTGCATTTCAGAATCAATGAAGAGAAATTTTGTTATTTTTATGAGCGGCATAACAAGAATTCCTGAAATACCCCAGATAGCAAGGCCAACCCCCACAAAAAAGAACCTCCCTGCAATAAAAAGGGCGATCCTGATCGTAATTAATATGCGGTAGATGAATGAACTGATGCCGTAGAAGATGAACCAGGCCGCCTCGCCCCTGGCTGTTACAGGGCTCATCGCATCCTTTATTTTCAGGAGATATCTTTTAAGGAGATAACTGATATAACTGCCTGAACGTGCAGCCAGATTGGGTATCTCGATAATATCTGACAGGATATAATATGCATCAAATCGGAGCAGTGGGTTACCATTAAACAGGATTGTGGAGATGCCTGAAACTATCATTACATTATATGCAACCGCCCTTATGAGCCCCGGCTCTGCATTTACCCATGCAAGCATGGCAATAGCCGCAAGCATTAGCTCGGCCATAATGCCGCTTGCTCCAACCATTACCCTCTGGTGCTTTTCTTTGAAGGCTGAGGAGGCCGATGCATCCACATAGGGGACAGGCACAAAAACTAGCAGCATAATGCCCATGTCATGCACCTCGCCGCCAAAATATTTTACTGTATAGGCATGTGAAAACTCATGAACGGCCTTGATCACCGGATAAATCAGCCACAGAATAAACATGTTCTCAAGGGCCAGCACCCTGTCAGAAAGATTCATAGTCAATTCTGTCCAGTTTATAACTGCAAGGGATAATGAGATTAGAAGAAGAATAGAGCAAATAATTAGGCCTGTAATGCTGAATATGGGCCTGATTAAAAAGATGGTTTTTTCAAGAAATTGCTCAGGATCGATAAGCGGTATCTTTATCGAAAGTGGTGATCTTAATTTGGTGACAATGTCATTTTTCTTATAAAGCTTACTGCGTTCATACAGCTCCCTAATATCAGGCGGGATATCTGTCTGAAGCAGATCAGCCTGATGGAGCTGGGATAAGAGTCTTATCACCTCATCCTGGGTAGGCATGTCATCTCCAAGATTTCTGCAAGCGGTTTCCCAAATATCCCTGAGGCTGTTTTTCCCATCCATCAAACCTATTATATAGTATGCCTCCTTTGAAAAGCGGTGGAAATTGCCGGTGGAGTGATCCTCCAGGACATACCAGTCCTCTTTCCTGTATATATGGTGATGCACCTGGGCATGCCTTCTTAAAAGGGGCCTTAATGCTGATACCCTGTACCATGATTCACTGAAAAGAGAGGTGGTCAATTCCTGTACCTTTTAAACATGGGGGCTGTTTTTATAATAAACCTGTCAGGGCCGGTATTGCCAGAGTTTAATTATGAACCACTCCTTCATGGAGCGTGTCCATATGGAGATCAGCCTTCTTCTGTCAATATGGACCTTGCCTATCCCCTCCATGCCCGGCCTCACTCTATCTGTGATCATGGAGGGTATTGCCTCTACCCTGAAAAAATTCAATCCCTCTTTTGCCGTGGCAACAGGTGTGATTTTATCAACGACAAAGGGGATCCTTTCGCTTGGCAAGGCTGAAAGAATCATATAACCCTTCTGGCCAGGGTTTACATCTGCAATGCGTCGTTCATCCACATCAAGTATTATCCTGTACTCATCAAGAGGGGCTACTTCAAAAAGGATTTCACCCTTTACTGCCGCACCTCCCAGCCTCTGGCTCAAATCCCCGCTTATAACCATGCCTTTAAAGGGTGAAATGAGCAGAGCCCTTTCAATCTGGCTTTCTGTGAGTTCAAGCCTTGCCCTTGCCTGATCAAGCTGGGCCCTTATTATCTCTGCCTCTGCCCTCTCATGCCTTGCCTGTGCCTCCTGGTATTGTTTTGCATACTGTGCGCTTTTACTTATCCAGTTGAGCCGTTCAAGGCGCAACTCCCTGTCATCCATAACACACAGCTTTTCATCCTTCTCCACCTGGTCGCCTGCCCTTACATAGGCATCCTTTATATACCCTTCAAAGGGTGCAACAATAACCCTTTTGACTGCCCCTTCAAGATGCGTTGTAGCGGAGACCCTGTAATCCCCCTCCTTTACTGAGAAAAAGATTATAAGAAAAACAGCTAGAAGTGTAATAAGTTTCCTCCCTGTGTATTGAGCGCCAAGAGTGCTTTTGAATAACTCCTTAGACCAGTCGGATATTTTTAAAACCAGGGGCATTTCTCTATCATGCAATATTTTAAGCACAGGCAGTATTAAAGAACCGATGCTTTTACAGTACATGGCGTCATCATCTGTGAAGGAGGGGCCTCTTGACCTCTCAAGGGTTATTATATTCACATATCTATCTTCATTATAAAACGGGACTGATAGTATAAACTCTGATCCGTGTTCTTTTGACAGGGCCTCATGATCCCTTATGATCTGTCTTTCATATGTGGCCGCAGGATAGAAAACCTCCTTATGCTGAACCACTGACTCGTCCATGGCATTAATAATAGCTCGGACAAGATTCATATTGTCTGATACCCTGCTGCTGTGAGATACAGCCTGGATAATAATCTTTTTATTCCTTATAAACCCCAGGCTAACCCTGTCACACTTTAGCCATGTGGCAAGTTCTGTGACAAATGAGATGCATGCGCTCGGATGGTTTTTTCTGGAGATGACATCTGCGAGCAGATCAACCGAGGCCTTGAGCCTTTTAACTATCCCCTCTGCCTCGTTTTCCTTTTCACGAAGCAGCATGACCTCCATCCATGAGATACCCCACTGAAGCTGCTCCATTGTATATTTAAGCTCTTCTTCTGTTTCAGCCTTTACCTCAAGGGCGACAAGCCCGCAGAATCTATCATTAGCGAGAACAGGGTAGGCAACCCCGTATGACCCGGCAATACCCTGTTGACCCTTTGATTCATGATCCAGCTCCACAAGCATGCCGCATTTTTCTTCAATGACCCTCTCTGATATCTCTGTCAGGCGCTCAGGATTACCTCCCTCTTCAGGCCACTTTGCCTCCGGATTGAATGTCCCTCTGTTATCGCCTGAAAGTATAATCACCCCCTGAATTACATTTGGCACTATTGAGCACTGAAGCATAAGCCAGTATCTGCAATACTCCTCACGCTTAGCGGCGCAGGTAAACAGGGACCATAACTGGTTGTCTATCCTGGGGAGATATTTTAATTTTTCGTTATTATCTCTATTATTCACAGCAGATCCGGTAGAAAATCAAATTCTGGTTGTAACTTTCAGCAGTCAGCGATCAGCCGGCAGCCAACTGTCAGTTTTGAATGCCTTAACTGAACGCTGAGGGCTAAAGGCTGGCCTATTGCCCCTCCTCCGCAACATGTCTGCTACGGAGGATGGAAATCCAAAAACTACAATTTTTAGTTGAATGTTATTTCTGGATATCAATCTTCAGTTCACCAAAACGCGCCTCGTATTCTCTTAAGATGTTACCCAGCAGTATGGCAAGCCTTTTTGCTGCAAAGGGGTTCAGTATGATACGGTTTGTAAGCTGAACAGTCAGCTCAGACTGACCTGTGTGCCAGCTCTGGTTTGTTCCAAACAGCATTGTAACCTCTTCACGTGTGCTGGATACATTGCACACGTTTGCATAGGTGCTCGTCATCTTCGAGTCATCCCAGCGCAGTGTCTGTGTTGCCACTGCCTTTTTATCATCCTTTACATCTTCCATCTTTTCCTCTTGTTTAGTAGCCATAATTTCTCCTTATTATTTTTCTGTTTTATCTATAATATTTGATTATGTATCATAACCATTTTCAGGTTAATCTAATTAAGCTCTTTTTTCTTGATATATGACAACTCTTTGCCATTTTTTTTATCAAGATAGCCATCAGTCCATTTGATAAATTTCCTGAGTCTGTTCTTTCTTTCCAGATTCATGAATTGTGCTTTTTTTATAATTTTTCCTTCTGCAATTTTTTGGTTTGATAATGCGCCCCAGCCGGTCAGCCCTGCTACCATTGCAGAAATATCTATTTTCTGATCCAGACTATCAGGCATCTCTTTTGCTTTCAAGCCTGTGGGGAGATTATTATCCATATCCGGGAGGCCGTCCGTATCCCTTCTTGCGCTCAACAACAAATTTTTCAGCCTCAGGTCTGCTCCTTCATTCTCCGCTGAACTGTTAATAATCGTCCCGTCCGGCAGCACCTTTATTATCCTTCCGTCAGGATAGGTTGTTATTGATGATCCATCCGGGTTTTTAATTGTTTTGGCGCCATTAGGCAGGGTTATGGTAATGGTTCCATCAGGGAGAACCATAACCTCTCTGCCGTCAGGCGCATGTCTTATTATTGTATTATCCTGTTTGATAATTTCTATAAGGCCATTCGGATATCGCTTTTCAATTGACCCATCAGAAAGGATTACGGTTTTAATAGTGGCGTTTCCCCGGTCATGACTATTTCCGATAGAGGTATGGCTGTAATAGCTATCCATCCCGAACGACTCTCCCTGTCCGGTAATGACTGTCCCTGCTGAAATTGTTTGATTCTCAATCTGCATAAATAGAGACCTGTCAGAAGGGGCGATAATATTTTCTCCTGAAGAGGTTGATCTTCCGGCTTTTGAAAATGCCGCTTCTGCCATATTATATTGAGGCGGGTAAACCCTGTTAACCCTGTAATCCTTAAGGATAACCCTTCCATATCTGCTGATCAGGATATCCTCAGCATTTTTACCAATGACTATATCCCTGCCCTCACCGCCAATGATGATATCCGTGTCTTTGCCACCATCAAAGATATCAGCGCCCCCATTGGCTGTATCTCTTGTCTCAACCCTGACAGGTATTCCGTTACTGAATTGAATAAAGTCGTTATCACCAATGAGGATATCAATGCCATTACCCCCGGACAATTTGTCACTGCCCTCTCCGCCTATAAGTATATCATTTCCATCACCACCTGAGATGATATCATCTCCTCCCTGTTGTGAAGGCATGCTTATAGCCTGAAGCGGCAACCCGCCTGTAAAAATAATATTTCCGAGATCGCCAAAGATAATATCATTACCCGCTCCTGCTGTTATTGTGTCATTCCCCTGACCTGCTATCGCAATATTGTTACCATCGCCAAGGTCAATAACATCATCACCGCCAAGATCATTCAGCCTTGTGGCTATTTCGGCAAGATTACCCGCATCGGTAAAGATGAGTGTGCCATGATCGCCTATCACATAGTCATCACCACTCCCTCCGGTTACAGTGTCATTACTGCCACCTGCTATTACATAGTTGTTACCATCCCCGGCATCTATATAATCATCCCCTGTAAAGGTCTCATCCGTATCTGTGCTCTCCATACGGGTCACAATACCGTCTGTGATTTCAATATTACCGTTATCTCCAATGATATAGTCACTGCCATTGTTCCCGGAGATATCATCCTCTCCATTACCGCCAACAAGAATATCATTACCGTCATTGCCAGCTATTATATCATTACCACCAGAGCCAAACCGATCTGATTCAACCCTTATAATGCTGTAATCCGTATCACGGACAACTGTCACCTCATCGCCAAAGATTACATCATCACCTTCTCCGCCGTACAAGGTATCATCATTAGCGCCGCCAATAATCACAAGTTCAGCGCCAGCAGGAGTGGCTGAGGCATCAATCCTATCATTACCCTCATCACCGTGAACCTCCAGCCTGCCTGAAACAACTGTCTCTTTTATGGTAAAAATATCGTTGCCTTCATTACCTGATACAGCAGTCAGAGAGTCACTTCGGATACCCTCTATGGAGATTACATCCGCACCCCTTCCGAAGATAATATTAATGCCGCCTACAAAGGTTCCATTGGCTGCAGTAAAATTGATATCCGCAGGCGACATGCCGGAAACACTGCTATCTGTTATGACTGCATTGGTATCAGCAACCTCTGACCCAGCATCACTTATATTGAGTGTATTGTCTCCTGATTCTGCGTCAATATTTATTAGACCATTGATACCATCAAGGTTGCCGAGGTTAGCCGGGGCATCAGATGAGATATTAACCGTATCATCCCCTGCACCGGTATAAATAGCTGCTATATTTCCTGCTGCGGTTGACTGGATATTAACAACATCATTCCCGCTTCCGGTATTCAGATTGAGGTTTTCAATGCGTATATACTGAACCAGGCCATCCGCACCCATATTGAAACCGGTGATGGTGTCCCCTGTTACTGTTCCGGAAACCCCATCAAATTCACCTGTGGTATCCAGATAAAGTGAGTCATAGCCGGGTCCTCCGTCTATATCAACGAGCCTCAGTATATTTCTTATATTGCCGTTAATATTGCTGTCAGGATCAGCATTGCTACCTAACCTGATAAAGTCATTTCCGTCCAGGGTATTAATAACTGTCGGTGAAACAGCATAGATAAGAGGAATAATATCATTATCACTGTTGCCTGTTATTCTGACCATCCCCCCTGTTACCATCCCCATCAGTTCAAGAACAACGCCAAAGCCCGGATCAGCGTTTCCAAAATCAACATAGAGTTCCACCGTGTTGGCAGCATGTACGGTTGCCCCATTCTCAATAATAAGGTTATCCCCTGCCCTTAACAGTATTGACCCGGCGGTCGATATTACATTCACACCTGCCTGCACAGTCAAATGGTCTGCATCAGAATTATCCTCTGTGGTAAGGATAATGTCGCCCGCCTCAATACTCTCTGTTACCGTCATGGGGCTGTGGGCGGTGATCTCTATCCTGCCCTCTGCCCTGATGCCATCATTCTCTGTTACTCCGCCTACAATAAGGTGGCCCTGGTTTATAAGCCATATGCTGCCATGCACAGAACGGCCTTCAAGGTGGCCGATGGTGGTATTGATGGTCTTTAACCCTGACCCTATGTTTCTATCTGCAAACAACCATGCTGACCCTGAGATGATATTATCCTCATCATCAAGCCGTGCATTGTATATTGATGCACCGCTTCCTATAAAGGCCGTGTAATCCAACCCTGTTGACACCTGATAGAGCCCCAGGTCGCCGTCTGTTTCAGTTATATAGCCATTTAACGCACTGTTACTTATAAGACTACCGGTTCCCGAGAAGGCGCTGTCTATATCAAGGTCATTACCTGATATCCCGATCGCCCCGTATCTTGCCTCAAGATTAATATTATTTCCCGCTACATCTGCCTGGAGATCATTTTCAGCATCAAGTAGGGAGGCCATTGCCCTTAATGTCACATCGCCGCCAGTGGAGACAATGGTGCCAATTTCCATGTCCCCGTCTGTTTCAGAAAGGTAAATATCTCCCCCTGCATGAGCATTCAGGATCCCGCCCGGATAAAGGTTGATATCAAAGTAATTAATAGTGCCGCCATTTTTACTTCCGATGTTTTCACCCGCATACAGGTTTAGCTCCTCAGTACGAATATTCAGATAATCTCCGTCAAAGGCGTCAAGTATAGAACGGTCAGAGATGAGGTCTATCCTCTTTCTTGAAAAAATGGTGTCAACATGCATGTCGCCATTTACTTCATGGATAAATATCCCGTTATTTGCCCTTGCAGTAAGTTTCGCGCCTGGGGCAAGGTCTATGGTTACAGGTGCTCCATTTAGCCCTATACCCTCACGACCAGATTCAAGGAAGAGATCGCCGCCCCTAATATTTGTTCCAGCAGATGCTGATGAGCTGTATATCCCCCCCTTTGTCTTGAGCCTTATCTCTCCGTTGGGATTTACATCCGGCCCTGCCTGAATGGATATGATATTCACATCTGACTCAGAGCCTATGAATATGAACTTGCCTGCCTTTATATCTATTCCCGCCTCTGTCTGCTGCTGCTCTATTATCTTTATCTCGCTCCTTGTGATGTCAATAATGCCTGTATCATCGGAGCCGAGGGCATTTTTCTCAGTATCAAAGAGCTTAATGGTGAAGGCATCAACAACCCTTGCGTAATAGATCTCTCCATCAATTACACCGGAGATATTACTGATTGTAAAGGTGCCAAACGGCCCGAAATTAACCGGGGTGCCGCTTGTAAGGTTATGAGCCACACCAAATTTTATTGTATTGAAGGCTGAATCTATAACAGTAATATCTTCCGGCTCTGTTGCATTTATCAGATCATTTTCATAGTCCGTAAGGATGACCGGTGTTCCTCCTCCACCCATATCCCCTTCAGAGGTATAGATGCTGATCTCTGTAACCCTCCCGCCGGAGGTAAAATCTATATCCTCACGCTGAACTATCCTTGCCTCGCTTCGCAAGATATTTATCAGGCCTGTGTCACCCTCTCCCCTTGCATGGGCAGCGCTGTCAAAGAGCTGTATGGTAAAATCATCTATTACCCTGGCGTAATAGGTAACACCATCAGTTACACCCTGTATCCCGCCTACGCCCATGTTTCCGCTGGGCCCGAATATCACAGGGGCTCCTGATTCCAGATCATGCAGGGTGCCAAAACTAATGGTATTTGTATCTGACTTAATGGAGATCAGGTCTGCCCTTTCGGCGCCGGCAAGGGCCGCCTTATCCTCTTTGCTCAGTTCAATAAGTGTGCCTCCTGATTCAAGGTCACCATTTGAAATAGGGATGATCTGCTCATCCATGAAATGGCCGATGCTCCCTGAAGCATTGATAACAATGTTTTTACCGATAAGATTGGATGCCTCTATACGTGTCTCAGTATCAGTGGTCTCCTTGAGCCAGCCTGCTCCCAGGGAATATTTAAGCTGATCTTCTGTCCAGCTTGAGCCTATGGCAAGGGCATCAACATCAGATAGCCTATGCCCGGTTCCTGTTGCTGCCGATGCATCAATATCAAGATAGATGCCAAGATTTGCATTCTCAAGTGAATCGGCGAGCCTTATTATTTCCGGATTACCTGAATCCGCCTTGATGATGTAATATATTTTATCTTCAGCGAGTTCCTCCCATTCTCCCTTTTCCAGATACCTTATCTTAGAACCACCGTTTGCACTATAGACAACTCCTGTGCCGGTAGCGTAAAGGTTGATGCCTATATTTATGGTATCATTTGTATTATCAACTGCCTGAGCCGGTGTGAAGGAGGGGTCATACCCCGTGTTAGAGGTGTCATACTGCCAGTCAGGATTATATGTATCACCCAGAACACTGTACCTGTTATGCAGCTCATGGAACTCCTGTGTCCTTTTTAATTCTTCCAGATCAATCCTTGAATCATCCCAGCCCAGTTGATCCTTGTAAGCCTCTCTCTGTGCATCCGTCATTGTGACCTTAAACCCCGGATCGTATGGCAGCATATTTGTAAGAGAGAATCTGGCATCTGCCAAAGGAGCGCTGATATTAATTGCCTGCCCTGCCCCTGCATGGGCGATAGAATCAGCAAGCCTAATAGTTTTACTGTCAACAACAATGGCATAATAGGTCTGTTTATTGTTAAGCCCTGTTATTGTATCGCCTTCCATCACACGGTATAGCAGGGCATCACCGGTTTTTAGCCCATGATCAGAATCAAAGGTGATTGTAGCGCCGCTTATCTGGGAGATACTGTCTATATATATGACACCTCCTGTTCTATAGCCCCAGTAGGTATTATATTCACGGGTCTTAAGCCCCTTATATGCATCCAGCGTTTCACTGCCGTCATTATTAATGAGGTTCATCTCATCCCACAGCTGGGCAAGCTCTGCCTCTGTCCGTACATCCTTTCTTTCGATGGTGTTAACATCTATAAGGTTGCCGTTTTCCACAGTAATATTTACATCGCCATCAAGGGATTCCACAGTTACAACCCTTAAATCTCCTGAAATCTCATTTAAATATATGTCATTAAAGGCATAGGCAGTGATGGAATCGGACTTTGTGTCATCATTATAGTTGTTATCGTTGTTCGTATTAATGCGTAAGTTAAGCGCTGAGGTGCCCAATGCCCCTGTCACTGATGTCAGATGTATGTTGTCTCCGGCAATAACAGAGCTGCTGTCAGCAGCAAAAATGCCCCCTTCTGAAACCAGTGCCACGTCATCATTTGCAGATATGACCCCACCTATTGTAAGCTTGCCCTCAATCTCTTCAATAGCTATAAGGCCATCTGCACTGGCTCTGAGCACGCCACCTGACAGATCAGTGCGCACCGACTTATAATGCTCTCCCACTGCTTTAATAACTGGGGGATCAATATTATATTCTCTTGTCGTATCATCTGTAACATTATAGAGCGTAAAACCATCATTGTCTGTCATAGTTACAAGCCCTGATCCGGTTACAAGTGTAATAGTATCATCAGTAACTGAGTAAATAACAAAATCTTTGTTGTTATTCTCCCCTAAACCCGCAGTAAACCTGATAATGTCTCCCGCATCATAACCCTCTTCAGTCCATTTGCCGCTGTTACGCCTGATCGTTGCCCTTTCCTGGGTGCCTATGCTTCCGTTATCTGCCTCAAGGGTTATATTTTCTGCCCTGATAATGGCAAGATCCTCAAGCTGGTTAATGGAGCTGTTTTCTGAAATAATTGTGGTTGGCCCTGAGAGGTTGCTTATAATGCCGGTCAGGTTGATATCATTTTTGGATGTGATATCAACCGAGCCTGTCTCATACCCCATGAACTCGATCTTTACAGGGTAATCTGCCTTTACGCTGTGATAGTCATAATTGGTGCGGCCCACATAGGTTATTCTCTCAAGGTGATAGGTCTTTGTGGAGAATATCCACCATCCGCTGGTTGTCACCCAATCTCTGGTATAGATTACAGGAGCACCAATGGTTCTGAATTCATAGGCGTAACCGGTATCTGTTGTTCCATCCTTTTCTGCCTCAACAAAATTGGCCTCAGGCTCAAGGTTAACCGGTTGTGGATCAACATAATTATAATAGCTTCTGGATTGTCCATTTGCATAGTTAATGCCCCAGAAGCTGCTGCTTGTCCACTGTTCGGTCAGGACAGAGGTCTCTGAATATCCTGTTACCCAGTAATACCTCTGGCCCGGGACAGGCTGGTATATTGCGTTGCGGTCATCAACTATACTGCTGCTTCCCGAATAAAGATTTTCTATATCATTACTGGTTATCTGTATGGAATTACCAACCCTTGTATATGTCGTTGTAAGGGGTTTATAAACATCAGGGGCGCTGACAACATTATAGGCCGTATCAGTGATCATAACCTTTCCCTCTATACCGTTACCCATACCCCTTATTACAAGAGCGGATGAGGTATTTGTCTCATTGATCAGAAATGCTGTTGAATCCAGCACAAGCGCCTTTTCTGTTACCTGAACAATCTTGTATTCGCCATTATTATGGGTCGAATTGGCGATCACTATGGTCTGCCCGGCGCGGTAGCCCTCTTCGATCCAGCTCCCTGCATTCCGGGTTATTGTGTCTGAATCTGCTGTGTGGCTGAATGTGATCCAGTTACCCACAACCTCAAGTGTTGAGGATGTGCTTACCTCTGCATTAAGATTTCCACCCTCAAGCACAATATTAAGATCATCAAGGGATTTTATGAGATATGTGCCATTATTCCCGTTAGCAGAGTTTATTATCCTGATGCTCTGCCCAACATAAAAACCGTCAGTGATCCAGCTTCCTGTGCTTCGGCTTATGGTATCGTGAGCGCCTGTGTCGGAAAGGGTTATCCAGCTTCCGCTTATCTCAAATGAGAGGTTGTCACGGAATTCAGTGGTAAGGTTATCACCTGCTGAAAGGGTTATGACCTTGTCTTCCACCCTATCAATCGTAAAGACCCCGTTATTACCCTGCTGTGATCCTGTTATAAGTATCTTCTGTCCCTTGTAAAAACCGTCCAGCAAAAAACTCCCGGTCTGTCTTGTTATGGTATCAGGCTCGCTTGCCCCGTTATCCTTTAGCGTTATCCAGTCCCTGCCGGTAACCAGCATGTCGGCTCCGGTTACCCGCCAACTATTGCCTGTAAGGATCAGTTCATCATCCTCGCCTGTTTTAATGCTCTGCACATCAATATCCCATGAACTCTGGTTATTGATGGTGATCTTGCCGAAACCGTCCATAATCTTTAGCAGCCCGTCAGTATCTGTGGCCAGGATATAGCCGGTGAGTTTTATAAGACCGCCATCTACCGTTACATTGTCTATAATAATGCGGTTTGTTTCATGGTTGTAGAAGACCTCTATGTCTGAATCGGCGAGGGTGATCCACTCGCTTTTTCCTGCTGTTTCAAGCGATGCTATCTTTTGAGCAAGTGTCCCGCCACCTGAAACAGGTGAGCTGTCAAGCAGTATCAGTGTGCGTTCTGCATTTCCGCTCTGGATCGGGCCGTTTATATTGAGCACCCTTGCGGTGATAAATACGTTATTCCCGGCAATAATGGCACCATTCTGGGCCCGATGTGCAGTATTGCTGCCGCTCCAGTTGGCCCCTCCGCTATACTCGGTCCCATCAGGATTAAATTTTTGAGAGCTGTCGCTTGCTGTTGCAAGATCATCCCATATCACTGCCGGGTCTGCGCCAACATGCTGTGTGTCTGTGGCAATAACAACATCTTTTCCGGCCCTTATGTCAACCGTCTTGGCCTTTATTGCCGTCCTGGTCTCAGGGGTGGTGGACTTGTCATCCTTTATAAAGATGCTCCCCTCCTTGTTTATGATTCGAACCGTCCCTGCAGCATTGGTAATTGCAGCCCCCAGTATCTCAATATCAGGGGGCGGCGCTGATGCAAGCAGCCCTGTAGGAGGAGGATTATAGGTATTTCGTATCTCAATCAGCGGATCAGAGGAATTCTTATCTGTAATAATAGAGCTGAACTGTGCAATCCTGCCCGACCGGTTCCGCGCCTGTATGTCACTATTGCTGTAGATCCTTGCGCCATTGAATGTGATATTGCCTCCAAGATCGAGCACTGTAAGCCCTTCGCTTATACGCAGATAATAGGGGCTGTGATTAATGACAGAGATGCGGGTGTCGCCCGGGGCGTCCAGCTTTCCTGATCCTGAGAGCGTATCACCCGAAATAATAATATCACCGCCGCGTGCCTCAATATAGGGGGCCACAATATATGTAACCTCCATATTGCCCACAATAGAACCATCTGGCCCTAATAGCCCCAGCTCAGCAGCCTGGTATTTTAACTGGTCAATCTGTGCATCTATGCCTGCCAGGGCCTTTGCGTCACCCCCATAATTTTTTTTGTCCTGCTCAAGACGCTCTATATCTCTCCTTAATGCCTCTGCCAGGTCTGCCTTTATTACCATTGGTGCGTCAACACCTGCTGTCCGGTATATAAGGTCTGAAATGGTCCCGGGCTTTACTGGCGCTGCATATATCTTTATCCCTGCTGAGGTCTCATTATCCTGAAGGCGGTATGTACCATCCAGCACAAGGGTTTTTCCTTCATTTGTAATGGCCTGTATCCTGTAAGTCCCGTCATTTCCCCATGATGTCCCCCTGAGGATAATATACTGGTTGGCCTGGAAACCCTCGGCTGCCCAGTCGCCAGTGGCACGTGTTATGCTGTTATCAGCCACTGTGAGTGTTAGCCCTGTGCCCGCAGTTAACGAAACCACCTGATTGATTGATTTTGGGGCAATGCCTATGACATTTTTTTCTGATGATACAGTATATGTCTCATCAGCATTAAATGAATCATACCCTGTTGCCAGGACAAGGGTGCGCCCGGTAGCCAAGGCTATTTTGTACAGGCCATTATTTCCATTAACAGAGCCTGTAACCCTTATATATTGTCCTGTGGCAAAGCCAAACTCTGACCATTCTGAACCAACTGCGAGTTCAATCTTGTCATTTCCGCCATCCACCCCTTTAATAAATGATACCTCCTCACCGTTTGCGACCTGAACAACCTTTGCGGCAGGGGTCTGTATAGTGGTGACCGTATTGGTGTTTGTATCATTAAAGGTCAGATCAAACCCGCTCTTTAAATGTATAGCCGTTGCAGTAACACTATCAATTACATAGTCGCCATCATTACTGTCAGAACCTTTTATTACAATGTTCTGATTGGCAGCAAACCCGTCATTTATCCATGAACCGGAACTGCGCTCTATCCTGGCACTATCAACAGACCATGTGATGTCAGTTACAGTAGATGCAGTAACCGTTGCGGTTGTCTGTGCGCCGTTATCAACCATATCAAGGGTAAGCGCTCCGGTTATAGACATAGTGTTTCCGGCAACAGAAAGGATCGTATATGAACCGTTATTCCCCGTAATATCCGCTCCTGTGATGGTGACCTGCTGGTTCGCCCTGTAATCTGATGACCAGTTGCCGGAGAGGTTGATTATCTTTGCATCCTCATGCTCCCTTTGTGCCGTGAAGCTGACATTGCTGGAAATAGTGAAGCCTATGGTAAATAGCGCCCCATCAGTATCTGTCGTGCTGGTAACGGTTGAATTATCAGCAAGGGTTATAATTGAATCAGTAACCGAATGAATTGTATAGGGACCATTATTGGCTCCTGCCCCTGATATTGTAATGGTCTGCCCGGCTCTAAAGCCTGCTGTGAGCCAGCTACCGCTGCTTCTCTCAATGGTTGCCCTGCTTGTAATTACCTCACCAGTCTTTACCTCAGGTGTAAAAATCAATTGAACCCCTGGCAAAACAGTAACATCCTTTTGAACGGTTATATTACTGCTGCTTTCCGCATCGTCGACAATCCCAGAGCCATTTGCCAGCCTGATAACAGAGCCATCCACCTGTGTAATAGTAACTGTTGCATTATTGGCTGATAAATCAGCGCCTGAAATCCTTATAACATCACCTGCGGCTATACCCTGAGACTCCCAGTTGCCTCCTGACCATCCTATCTCAGCATTAGCAGCAAGCTGTTCTGGCACAAATGCCATATCTGCTGTTGTCTGGCCTATAACAGAAGAGACGGTCTTGCCGGTCGATGCATGAGGCTCAACATTGTAAGATTCAGCAAGATAGAGCCTCTCTGCTGTCACCTGAACAACACTGTAGTTAACACTGTCTATTACAATATTTCTGCCTGCGACAAACCCGTCATCTATCCAGCTCCCTCCGTCATCCCTTTCTATAACAGCCCGCCTTGGTATATAATCCAGAACCGGGTTTCCGGTCATCCTCGCACTGCTTGCTGTAGACTGTATGGCCTGGGCTGTAATAGCTGCCTGGACATTATCTTCATTTCTGAGTTTTGACCCGGTAACTGTTATTGTACCTGTAGTGTCATTTATTGACAGGATGCGGTATATCCCGTTATTACTTGCAGTCCCGCTTACATTTATATACTGCCCCACCTCAAACCCGTCTGCAACCCAGCTTCCTGCTGCACGGGTAAGGGTGGAATTTGTTCTGTTAAAAGTGATCGCCGGGGTTCCGCTCAGGACTATAGGCCTGGTTCCAATGGAGCTTGTAACTGCAAACAGGTCTGCGCTCTCTGAATCCCTGTTAAAAACCAGATTATCCGCAAGCACCAGCGTTGTCTCACTAACCGATTTAATCCGGTATACTCCGTCATTTCCGGTTGATCCATATATGCCTATATATTGCCCTGCCTCAAATCCGTCTTTAATCCATGAACCATTGCTCCTCGTAATGGCATCATCCTCTGCCCCGTTCAATGCAAAGGTCAGAAGCGGCATACCACCGCCCTGGTCAGTCATCATAATAGGCGCATACTGTTCATCAGTGTTGCTTATAATAAGCTCCTGGATATTGTTTTTCCCTGCCCTTACGGTGCCATCAACACGAACATCTGCAGATGCCGCCTCTTTGTATGAATCCTTGACTATCTTGAGGCTTACCGGCTTAGCTCCGAAGATTGACCCGAAAAAGTTGGCTATTGCGGCCAGAATTTCACGATACAGGTCTGTGCCCACACCTGCCCCATAGGCATAATAATAACCCTTGTCTGCATTAAGATGCACATCAGCCGCAGAGCCTATATATGCCCCGCTCTTAATATCTACAAGGTTGCTCTGGACTATCTCGCCATGCGCCTTTGGATCAGTATCGATGGGAAGCGCTGTTTTGTTCCATAAATCTGTATTGGCCTTGACATAAAAATTGTTGCCGGCACCTGCATTAAGGCTGATATCGCCGAGTGCGTCTATTTCCGCATTATTGCCAATTGTTACCCTGTTATCTGCATGAACAGATGAATATGACTCTCCCTGTGCAGCCCCTGCAACCCCATATGTATTTGAATTGGCCTGTGCCTGCACATTTGCTGTTGAAGAGGCGGATATATTTATGCTTCCTACGCCTGTCAGTCTGGCGTCACCGATAATGATCTCATTTGTGTTCACATTGTTTATGATAACTGATTTAGCCAGTGCAATGGCGATTGCACCGCCGGAGTCCAGCTTAACTTTATCGGTTGCGTAAAGCATATTTTTACTGTCAAAGGTCATGGCTCCAGGGTGATGTCTGTCTCCATCCACCTCTATATCAGCGCCATCCTGAACAATTATCTTTGTACGGTCAGTGATTGTTGTTACACTTGAAGCAGCCGGCCCCCCTGCAAGCCCGCCAGACCCTGCAACCACATTATAACCGTCTGAGACCTTGGTGATAATGTTGTTTGCATCAACATCAATAGCGCCTGCATTAATATCTACACCCGGTCCAAAGACAAGATTCACATCTGACGTGACATCGTTAGTTACATTTGCCCCGCTCCCACCTACCAGGGCGGCTGTTATGCTGTTAGAGTCAGCCCTGAACAGGGTATTATGTTCCGCCTTTGCCTTGAAATTGCCGCCAACATCAATTTTAGTACCAGTTCCGGTGGCGATATCCACACGGGTTGCGCTGTTACTTGTAGTTTTTCCGTTAGATGCAGAGCCTGCTACCAGGCCGCCGCTTCCGGCCTTTACATACACGTTGTTATTATCAATGCCGGTTGCGCTTATATCAAGGCTTTCGCCTGTTATTGTTACATCACCCTCAATATATGCGTGTGTAACTGTACTGGAAAATACAGTACTCTTGTTAAAACCTAGGGCTATCAGTCCTCCTGTATTACTGTTAGCCTCTGAATATTGCAGGGTGTTGTTATCTGCATTAATCAAGGTTGTGCCGCTTATGTTTAGAGATGCGTCTTTAAGTACATAACTGTTTACAGTGGATTTAGCTTCAACTTCACTTGTGGTGGCATCAACCCCCACAAGGGCGCCGGCTGAACCAGTTGATATTGCATAGGTTGAATAACCGCTTGATGGCAGCTTGTGAGAGCCTTTTATTGAGATGTTCTGGGCAGTTATATCACCACCTGCGTAGGCATTGATTATTGGAGATATCTTTGAGACCGACTTTGATGACCCCACAGCAGCGGCACCTGCGTTAACACCGGTGGTAGTTGCATATGATTTTGAGGTGGACTCTGCATTAACTGCTATGTTGCCTGTGACATCTATGGCTGTATTATGAGCGATATAGCCGTTTATCTCAGGCTTTATCACTGATTTGGCATTATTCGCAGAGCCCCCGCCTATGCCGGCAGAAACAGCTGCGGTTTTACTCAGGATATCGGCATCAGAGATGGCATCTATATAAATGTCATTCACATTATCTGCATCTTTGCCTATATCTGTAAATCCACCGATATATGAATTTACTGACCCTGCTATTGTAGAGTCAACATCAGATGCCCCTGCAGCAACGATGCCGAGATTAGCGCCAAGGCTCGACCCTTTTATGCTGTAGGTGCCTTTCGCATAAATATTTAGATCATTAGCCCTGTTAATGCTGTTTTTCTTTGAGCCTGATGTGCCATAAACTTTTGCAGACACATCATTATCAATATTATTGCTTACTGTCACACCGCCTATTGCCGCGCCAATGGCCCCTGCAAGGCTTAATGCAATGGAATCTATCTCAGATTTATCTGTGGCTTTTACTGAAATATCATCTCCCGCCGATACAGCGCACTCTCCTGATATGGATGCATCAATGGTGTTTTCTATCTCGTTGTTTGTTGCTGATGCGCTCAGGGCGATACCGCCGGCAGCGCCTATCCCAAGGGACATGGAGACGATCTTTGATTCGGATTCTGCTGATACGGTTATGTCGGAGGTGTTGGATGTAACATCTGAATCAGTAATTTTTGCAGTTACATTATTTTGGATATCATTATCCGAAACAGCCGCTGCACCTGCTGCAAGCCCTGCGCCACCGATGCTTCCCGCAAATGAAAGGATATTGGCTGCTGACGCATGCTCTGTGGCTGACAGTTTGCTGTTCAGAGAAGAGGAGACATTTCCGGGCATTGTCATGCCTGACATGTAATCAGAGGCATTATCAGCAGAATCAAGCGCCTTTATTATTATTTCCCCGTTTGTTGCGATCAGGGTAGAACCTGTTGCAAAGGCCGATATACTATTTCGTATCTGGTTAAGGGTAACTGATGCGGCCCCCGACACCCCACCTGCACCGCTCAAACCAGCGGCAAGAGACCTTATTACTGAGGCTGACTTTGAAATTGCCTTTATATCTGAGCCTGCCTCAACATAAGAACCCTCTATACCTGCGTTTAGTCTGTTCTCTATACGATTTTCGGACATGGCAGCCCCGGCGGCTGCTGCGCCGGATGCAGATACCCCAACAGAGATAGAGTCAATGGTTGAGCAGTCGGTTGATAAAAGATTAGCTGTCCCTGTTAATTCTGCATGAGAATCCTTAATCTTTGATGTAACCGTATTCGTTATGATATTGCCTGATAAAGATAACTGGGCTGCAACTGCCCCTGATGCAGCAACACCACCGGTAAAGCTGTAGATATTTGAATCTGACAGGGCTTTCACATTCAGGTTTGTGCCGTCTGATATTGTTGAACCCGAGATTTCTGCTGTAACCGTATTAGTGATAAAATTTACCGCCCCGATTATAGAGGCTGCAACCCCGCCGGATGCGGCTATGCTTAAGCCAACTGAGCGTATGGTGGATTTATCGGATGCAGAAACCGTTATCTCACCTGCTGCATCCAGAATCGATGCATCAGATACAATAGACTCAACCCGGTTTGTAATGGTATTTCCAAAAGCAATCGCACTTACCGCCGCAATACCGGAACCGCCAACGCCAACCGATATGGAGGCAATACCTGCATTTGAAAGAGAGGTTTGGCTGATGCCTCCTGTTTCAGAGGTTACAGTCGAATCTGTGATCCCTGTTGTTATGGAGTTTGTTATTACATTTCCTGTAAAGGCCCCGCTTACAGCCACTGCACCTGAACCTGCCACATTTATCAGCATTGAAACGATATTGGCTGACAGGCTGAACGGCGTATCTGAAAGGGCGCTCTGCAGTGAATTTTTAGTCTTTGCATCCTTTATAAAGGAGCCAACAGCATCCATTAGAGGTATCATGGTCGGCGATTTTTCCTCTGCCTTAATGGTAATATCCCCATTTGCAGTTACTGTGGAGCCGGTAATTATGGATGATGTGTCATTTGATATTACATTCCCCATTGCCGAGACCTGAACAGCAAATCCGCCTGAACCTGATACCCCTATTGCCAGTGTTCTGATAATGGAGGAATTTGATGAGTCCATAATGAGTGTGGAGTCAGTATCAACATCACTGTTGTTAATTAAAGTCTCCGCGCTGTTTATAATGACGTTTGCAGCCAGGGCCGCGCCCACAGCCCCTCCGCCCGTGCCTGCAACACCAATGGCAAGGGTGTTTATTTCAGATGTATCATTGGCTGTTAGATTTATTGCGCCTGTAGCATCTATATCAGACCTGCTTGTTTCTTCTCCGGTTATAGCCGCCCTTGTTGTATTTGTTATGACATTTCCTGTGAGAGAGAGTATACCGGCCCCGGCCCCTGAGGCTGCAACTCCGACGCTGAGCCCCAGAATAGAGGATTTGTTTTCTGATGTGAGTTCAAGTTTTGAACCGCTCTCCACTGTAGATGAGCTGATCTCTGTAATAACCGAATTGGTGATCACATTTGCACCTATCAGAGCCCCAGCTGCTATGCCGCCGGTGCCTGCAACAGAGATTGCAGCTGATCGTATCAGGGATGTATCTTTTGCATCAAGTTTAATATCACCGGCAGGGGACCCTGTTATAACCTCTGATCCTCCTGTTATGCATGATGATACAGAGTTATTAATGACATTCCCGAATCCTGTAGCGTTTACCGCAACCGCTCCTGATCCTGCCACACCCACTGTAAGGGCAAGGATACCGGCCCTTGATTCGGTATCAAGCTCTATAATGCCCGTGTCTGAGACGACTTTTGAGTCATGTATCAATGCCTCAATATTATTGCTTATTATATTACCGGTAAATGCCCCGTTTACAGCCACACCTCCTGTACCGGCAACACTTACCATAAGAGATATTATATTGGCAGTAGGATCAAAGGGTGTTCCGGAGAGTCCATCTTTAAGGGCCTGTGCCGTCTTTGCATCTGTAATGTATGAACCCACAGCATCCATTAAGGGAATCATGGTTGGTGCGATATCATTGGCATTGATATTGATATCGCCTTCTGCTGTTATCTCCGAACCGCTTATTACAGCCGATGTGTTGTTAGCAATCACATTCCCCATTGCTGTTACCTGTGCTGCAAATCCGCCTGAACCTGAAACACCTATAGCCAGTGTGCGGATAATGGAGGAAGACTCAGATGTGAGATCAAGGGTTGCCCCGGTCTCAAGTGTTGTCCCCTCTATCATTGTTCCTACTGTATTTGTAATAACATTTGCCGCTAGTGCAACACCAACTGCCCCGCCTCCGGTTGCTGAAACACCGATGGCAAGCGTGTTTATTTCGGAACTATCTTTTGCCGAAACAGTTACAGCGCCGACATTATTAACGTTAGAAGCTGTCAAGGCATTATCTGTGAGATCAATAGCCTGCCCGTTGATCGCCTGTGCTTTTGTATATGAAATCCTGATATTTCCCGATGCAGGATCATCAACTATAACATAATAGGTCTCACCATCTGTAAGACCGCCTATAGCCGAACCTCCTCCGGTACCATATATAATGGCATCACCGGTCTTAAAACCATGGTCAGGTCCGACAAATATTGTATTATTATCAAGGTCCACTTTTGAAAGGGGATCAAATTGTTTTTTCCCGTATCTTGATCTAAAGGTAAGGCTTTGATAACCATTTTTACCGGCAGTACCTGTATCCTTCAGGTCAATACTCTTACCGATACGGGCGTCATCTTTTGAAATGGCAAGCCTCACTATGCCTGATGCGGGGTCATCAACAATCACATAATAGGTCTCACCATCTTTCAGGCCATTTATAGTTTTTCCACCTTCATTGCTGTAGATGACGGCATCACCTGTTACAAGGCCATGCCCTGTGCCTATATAGATCGAGTCATTGTTGATGTTTACCGCGTTAGCCGGAATAAAATCCTTTTTCTTGTCGTTAGAAGCTGCATCATCAAGTGTAAACTCATGAACCAGCCCTGCACCGCTCGTAATCCCTGCCTCGGTTGTGTTTGAGATAACATTGGCTGATAATGAAAGTAAAACTGAGGCAGCGCCTGATCCTGCAACACCTGCTGTCAACCCAAGGATATCCGAATTGTTTTCAGCCTCAATATTAAGTGTTGATCCGCTTTCAACTGTTGATCCAGCGATATTTGCAATAACCGTGTTGGCCACCACATTGGCGGCAAGGAGAGCCCCCGCTGAAACTGCGCCTGAACCGGCTACGCTAATACCAAGCGACCTGATCTGAGAGCTGTCCATTGCTGTTATATCTATCAGGTCATCAGCAGTAACATGCGAACCTCCAGTGACAGACGATTCAATCCTGTTGGTAATAACATTACCATATCCTGTGGCATTCACAGCAACAGACCCTGAACCTGCAACACCCACTGTGAGGCCAATAATGCCTGCCTTTGACAGGGCATCAAGGTCTATAAGCCCCCCGGTTGATTCAACATCAGACCCGCTGATCTCCGCTGTAACATTGTTGGCAATAATATTTCCAACAAGTGCGGCATTTACCGCAACTGAACCGGATGCCGCAACGCTCACCATAACGGAAAGGATATTTGCATCAAGATCAACCGGTGTCCCGTCAAGGGCCTTTGTCAGGTCATCCGCCCTGTCTGCCGGGACTATCCAGTCGGGTATAATGCTTGGTGCAATATCCTTTGCAGTGATAGTAATATCTCCGGCAGCCGTAACAACTGATCCCCCTTCTATTGATGCGGTCACACTGTTAGCCACCACATTTCCCATGGCCGTTACCTGGACCGCTATGGAACCTGAGCCAGATACACCTATGGCCAGTGTGCGGATAATGGAGGAAGACTCTGATGCGAGATCAAGAGTTGAACCGGTATCAAGATCCGAACCAATAACTAAACTTTCTATTGTATTAGTTATAACGTTTGCGCCAATGCCCAGTCCAACGGCTGTACTGCCGCTTCCCGAAACACCAAAGGCAAGGGAATCTATTGTTGAGCTATCCCTGGCCGAGATATCGACAGCGCCGCCAGCATCAATATCAGACCTGTGATTCACATTATTGATCACCTGATCACTTATAATCGCCCTTGTGGAGTTTGTAATTACGTTACCTGAAAGTGAAACAAGTACCGCAGTGGAACCTGAGGCTGCCACTCCACCGGTAAAGGCCATTATATCGGAATCAGACAGGGCCTTCACTTCAAGCTTATCACCGCTTTCAACACTGGAACCCGCTATTTCTGCTGTTACACTGTTTGTAATCACATTGGCCCCGACAATTGCACCAATGGCATTGCTGCCTGATGCAGCGATGCTTAACCCAATGGATTTTATTGAGGAGTCATCTTCCGAATCAATAGTAATATCGTCAGTGCTCTGAACATTTGAGCTGGATGATATCAAAGCTTCTGTTTTATTAGTTATAACATTTCCAAACCCTGTTCCTTGAACAGCCAGGTCTCCTGATGCGCCTACACCAACAGTTACTGCCAGTATACCGGCCTTTGAATATGCATCAAGGCTAACATCACCGTCTGTATTCACAATTGTACCAATCTCATTCACGCCCGCTTTAACGGTTGACCCGCTTATTTCAGTTGCTATATCATTTGTAACCACATTACCCATGAGCGCCACGCCCACTGCCTTCTGACCGCTTCCTGCAACGCTTACATTTAATGCTAGAATGCTTGACTTAAGATCTATTGGTGAGTCTTCTAGAGAAGCGTTCAGCTCTTCCTGTACCCCTTTATCTATCATCCAGGCGGGGATGATAAACCCGGCTTCGTCCCTTGCAGAAAGCAGCACATCCCCTTCTGCTGTAACTAGCGACCCATCGCTTATAAGTGCCTTGACACTATTTGCAACAGCGTTTCCGGATGCATTTATTGCCACTGCATTTTCACCTGATCCTGATACACCTATGCCAAGTGACCTGATTATCAGTGTGGATGTGGCCATGATGGAGACATCACCTTCAGAATCAATTACAGCCCCGGAAACCTCGGCCACGACATTGTTGGTAATTACATTAATAGAACCTGCAGCGCCCACACCTGTCTTGCCTGTGGCTGCAACAGTAAACGCTATAGTATTAATAGAAGAGGTATCGGTCGCTGAAAGTGTTACATTACCACCGGCCTCAACAGTGGCTATCTTCCCTGGTTCGCCATCTATAACAGCGCGCGTATCCGCTGTGAGCACAAATACCGCCAGTGATCCTGCAACACCATTCTCCCTTGAAACCCCCGCTGATACAGCAACTGATGTAACATCCTCTGTTGATGCTGCATTAACAGTAACAGCCTTATCCGCCTTTACAGTTGCTGATTTTTCAATAAAGGCCGATGTATCCTTTATTATAACCCCTACATCAAGACCTATCCCCACGCCGGTTCCGCCAAATGCTACGGCAAGTCCTCCGGCCCCGTTAATTATCCTTGTAAGGCTTTTAGCATCAATTACAACAGACTGATTAGCCCCTGCTATAAGAGCGGGGTCAGTATTTATCTCAACCCCTTCGCCGGCATATGCATGGGTATTCTGTATAACCACATCTACAACCGCAGACCCTCCAACCGCTGCCTTTCCTTCGCTGCTTGTGCTTACTCCGCCGCCTGCTGCTATGGATGAGACACCAAAACCAAGGGATGTCATTCCTGGTATTACCAGTTCAACAGGGGTAATGGAAGAATCCGCATTTATGGATGTCACTTCCCCTGCATCCGAATCAGTGTCATCCCCCAGGTATGCATCCGTATTCATGGTGATTATATTGGCTGCAACCGCTACTCCAACCCCGGCCTTTTTGCCGACACCTCCGCCACCTGCGATATTCTGATATGACAGATCATTTTCTGCATCTATATCTATATTACCTGTGGATTTGAGGGTGGCCCCGGTCCCTGTGGAAGCCTCTGTATCCATTACCATAACATTTATTCCGGCAGAGCCAGCAACGCCGTTATCCTTGCCGCCGCCAACTGCCAGAGCCCATACTGTAAAGTCATTTGTTTTATCATCGGTTGTAACAGCCTGGATTGAAATATTATCCGCATCAATAACTGCGTTCGATCCGATAATGGCCTCATTGGTTACCATCCCGACATTCAGCCCTACTGCTGCGCCAACACCTGTTGTGCTGTCAAAGGAGATGGCCGCACCAGTGACTTTAGTTGTTAGGTCTGTTTCAGATTCGGCCTTTACTTCAAAGGCTCCTCCAGCAATCACATGGATATCTTCAGCAATAGAGGCTTTATTGTCTGATATTACCCAGTTCACTCCGATACCCGCCGCTATACCAACACTGCTTGAGCCGGTCCCATTCTTACCGTTCTGGTCGCCACTCTTCTCTAATGATTTATCATTTGCGGTTGCAAGATTGTCATTTGCCTTGGGCAGCGTTTTTGTGCCACCGGTAGCCGCATTTGCCTGGGCCTGGGCCTCAGCATCACTGTCTCTCGGCGCTGCCTCGCCCTCCCTGGTCTCATCATTGCTTTTGTTTCCCTTGGCGCTGGCAGTAACGTCCACAATGCTTAACTGGCCTGTGTTGGCCACAATCGTAAAACTTCCATCAACCGATACATCACGTTCCACTGTGGCAATTGTGGAATCAAGTAAAATATTCAGCCCAACTGCAGCGCCAAGGGCTACCTTTTCCCCCGCAACTGATGCATCAGCTATTGTATGGGCTGTTCCTGTATGGTTGGCCTTAATAATTGCATTACCTGTGATATCTATCTGACTGATATCACCTGCGCCTAACCTTGCGGTCGTATAATCATTGGCAAAGGCTACTGCTACTGCCGGGCTTACTGCTGTTCCTCCGGCAGCCCCCGCCTTGACTGTTGTAAATATGGCATGTTCTGATTCCGACTTTATGATAAGATCATTACCCCCGGTAATAGCAGAATTATCCTTTATCTCAGCATTTATAACATTCAAAGGAAGCACATTAAGGGCCACTGATGCACCTACTCCAACCTTTCCTCCGGTTACCTTTGATGCGGCTTTTGCTGAATCATTCTGTGAGTTTTCAGCTGTTATAGAAATATTGCCTATCCCGGTATCAACTGTTGCCAAGGATTCAATAACTGCTTCTGTATGGTTTGTAACAACATTAAGCGCCAGAGAGCCTGCCACGCCTACATTTGATGCCCCTGCACCGGAAACAGCATTCGCCCCGAAGCTGTGACTCTTTTCAATAAGTTTCTGACTATCCCCTGCTGCGCCTGGTGTCAATTCAATAGTCTTTCCATTGAGGACATCCTCGGGGGTTGCGGCCAGTTTTACGGCCACTGGATTTACAATAGTAAACTTATGGTCAAAGAAGCTTATGTTTTCTGAAGAAAATTTGAGATCCATCACCTCGCCGGTATCAGGATCAAGCAGCTTGATTCTGGTTGGATTATTCTCATCAACATCAACCTTGTATGTTGCCCCCTCTTTCAATCCCCCGATAGGTCCGCTGTTAAGGATATTTCCCTTGGAATAGATTACAAGATCTCCATCCTTTAAAAAATGGTCCGCGCCCAGGTCTATCCAGTTATCCGTATAATTTATGGCGCCTCCTATAGTATTTATGTCTACCCCCACTTTTGCCATTGCGTCCCTGAAGGTATTGAGTTCATTTACCCCAAGGTCATCAATGTCATAGGGGATTATGTTAAAACTTATGGTATCATCCAGTACGGCATAATAGGTCTGGCCATTTACAAGACCTCCTATGCTTGTGCCTCCTCCGTTATCATATACAATCTTGTCTCCTGTCTGTACCCCGTGGTCATCTCCAAGGTTTATGCTGTCCCTTGTTAAGGAAACCTTGGATAGATCAATGGATTTTTCATCCCCTGCCATATCGGCCTTTACTACAAGACCGTTGGTATCTATATCAGCACCTGCTCCCACATAGGCCCTGTTTGCCACATCCGAGTAATTTATAGCTATGGCTGCGCCTATACCCACACTTGTATTATCAGGATCAACAGCGCTTCCGTCTGCATCTGCTTTTGCATCTGTATTATTTGAGGCGTTTAATGTAAGGGTTCCTCCGGATACTACATGGCCGTTCGAAGGGATAAATGCCCTTGATTCACTTAATGTAATATTAACACCTATGGCTGCCGCCACACTTACGCTGCCATCAGATGTCTCAGCCTTTGGAGTTTCAGCAGCACTGCCTGTGCCCTTTTTGCCTGTCTCCTGTGCCTTGTCATCGGCGAGCTTTCTCTGATCACCTACCTTTTTATCAACATTTTCAGATGATCCTCCACCTTCCTTCTCACCTTCAGCACCCTTGGCACTCGCCTTGGCCGATGATGAACTTGTTGTAATGTTGGAGGCCTCAAATTTCATATCCCCGGCAGAATCTATCACCCTGTCAGTGGTTGAAATTGCGCTATCTGTGACAATATTCAACCCTAATGCAACCCCTATGGCTGCAGCCCCTCCTGATGCCTCACCATCCGCCTTTGTCTCTGTTACACCTGTATGACTGGCCTTTGCACTGAAATCGCCATCAATATCCAGCAATTGGCCGCTGCCAGCATATGCAGTCGTATCGTTGTTGGAGACCGCTATACTTATGGCCCCGCCTATTCCTGCCCCGCTACCTCCCTTGGCCGCACCTCCTGCTGTAGAGGTCGTTACCGCCTTTGTATCACTTTCAGCAGACAGGCTTATGTCATTTATCGTACCGGTTATTATCGCGCTGTTTTCTATCTTTGCTGCAGATGTGTTGTTTGATATATTCAGAGCTACAGAGGCGCCTATACCGAGGTTACCCCCTCCGCTTGCAGGGGCTGCTGACTCTACTGTAAGGCTCTGGGTTCCGGTACCGGTTGATGTCAGATTAATGGCCGTGCCGGCCTTCGCATTGGCCTCACTGGTAGCAAGCTTAACCTTTGTTGTTCCATCGGTTATAACATAATAGATCGTACCGTCTGTCAAACCACCAATCACTGTATTGGCAGCCTCTCCCTTATTGTAAACTACTGCATCCCCTGTCTTGAGGGCATGTTTTTCGCCCAGTTCAATCGTGTCTGCTGAAGCCTCAACCTTTGCACCTGCATCAAAGGTCTTTCTGGCCACTGCATCAGCGCTGACAGCCTTTACCTTTCCTCCGGTCATTACTGAGCCTTCAGCGTTCACAGTCGTAGCGTCAAGTCCAAGCTGTGTGATGGCTTTAGCTGACCCAACCGCCTCAACCTTAAACTTTTTGACACTTGCTGTCTGCGTATCTGTCCAGATCGTCATAGTCTCTGATGAGTCAAAGATAAGCTGATTGCCTATAAACTTTACATCCACTACTGCTGCATCAGATGCTTCAAGCTGACCGGCATCTACCATTGCATCTTTTATAGCTTTCTTTATGTCCGCAAGCCACGCCTTCCTGCACTCATCCGCTGTACCAAGGTATTCCTTTGATTCAACTGTTACAAAGACACGCTCATTATCCGTGCCAACCCGTAAAGCAAATTTTAGCTCTTCGCTATAATCATTAATTGGCGATGCTACAGCAGTGCCTCCATTTCTCCTGTAAAATACAGGGCTCCCTGTCTGTGTAACAGATGTGGATGCACTTATGACCGGGTCAGCAGGCGTGGTTGTGTCTGTCATCACAAACTGCTGCTTTGCCTCATCAAAGCTAGCTATCAATTGCCCCTTATTGTTTCCGGCGTTGTTGATCTTCTCTATAACCTCACGCACCGTTGTGGCACCGTTCAGGACAACCACAAAGCTCTTCCCGTTACGAAGTTTAAACAGCAGATCACCTGTACCGGCTCCTGCTGCTGTCAGGTTAAATTCACCTGCGCCAGTCCCGATCTTGGTATCAAGGGTAATCAGCGCAGTATCTCCTGCAGCCTCTACCTTATCCTCTGGCGCTACTGATGCCCCCTTGGCCGTGGCCAGTACTGTTGACTCAGTAGACCCTTCCGCAAAGACCTTAACATCCCCACCAGAGAGAGTTACAGTGCTGCCCTCCTTTATCATGGCCTCATTCCTGCTGTCAGCCATGTTAAGGGCCAGAGACCCTGCTATACCTAACTTGCCTCCGCTCGCTCCTGATATAGCCTCAGCGCCTATCTTCCCTATAGTATCACCTGATACGGATCTCTTCTTGGCCTCAACCGTAAGCCACCTGGCATTGATAGTGGAGCCGGTCCCCACATAAGCCTCATTTACAGCGCTTGTGAGATTAATCGCTACCGCTGCTCCTATGCTAACTCCACCTGATGCGCTCGTTGCGCTCCCGTCTGCCTTGGCTGTCGCATCAGTGTTATTGCTCGCGCTCAGGGTAACCATACCTCCGGAGGTTACTGTCCTGTTATTCGGGATATAGGCCTGTGCTGTTGATTTGGCTATATTTACCCCTATTGCAGCAGCTACGCTCACCCCGCCTTCAGAGGTCTCAGCTTTCGGGGTATCCTGTGATCCCCCTGTCCCCTTTGTCCCGGTTTCACCTGCCTTTTTGTCAGCCAGCCCCCTTTCCGCGGCTATCTTCTTGTCTACCCCCTTATCCTTCTCAGGATCGCTCTCATCCTCTTCCTTTGCGCCTGCTGCGCTTGCCTTTGCCACTGCGCTGCTTGCCCCGGCGTTATACGCCCCAAACATCACATCTCCGCCAGCCGCTATATTCCTTTCATTGGTAGAGGTGCTTATATCATTTACTACATTAAGGCCAAGCGCTACGCCTATTCCTGCGCTTGAGCCTCCTGCTGACCCGTCTGCAGAGGTAGTCGTACTACCAGTATGCTGTGCCTCTGACTTAAGGTCGCCCGTTATAATTAACGGGGTGCCTTCCCCTATAATAGTAACAGTCTCATTATTAACTACGCTTGTAGCTATTGCCCCGCCTATACCTACCCCGCTCCCTCCGGTCGCTGCACCCCCTGCCTTCGCTGTTGTTAATGCTGTATTATCTGATGTGGCCTTAAGCGTTACATCATCAGCTCCGGTAAGCACCGCTGTGTCAGCTATCTCTGCCCTCGTGCTAGCATTAGCTATATTAAGCGCAACAGATGCACCTATACCCACGCTACCAGCCGTTGCCCCCTCATTCGCCGGCTCAGCCTTAACAGTGTTTACAGTCGTGTTCTCAGCTGATAAACTTACAGCTCCTCCACCAGTAATTATAACATGCGACCCACTCCTGATCTCGGCACGGTTAGTTACATCCAAAACACCCATAGCCAGGGCGCCTGCTATGCCTACAGTGCCTCCATTAGCCCCTGAAACGGCCTCAGATGATATCGTGTCCACAAGGGTATTTTCGCTGTTTTTTTCTGCCATCAGGGCATTGATATTTATATTTGCAGCAGTAATTGTACCACCGCCACCCAGGTATGCTTCATTATTTATATCTGCAATATTAATAGCGACCCCTGCCCCAACGCCCACGGCAGCAGAGCCCACCGTGCCTCCATCAGCCTTTGCTGATGCATCCGAGTTATCAAGGGATTTCAAACTTAAAAGACCGGTCGTTATGATGCTCTGTGAGCTATCAATATATGCCCTTGTGTTCCCTGACAGGGTAGAGACAGCAACTGCGCCGGCAATGGTTACAGCTCCTTCGCTCGTTTCCGCCTTATTATCCTTCAGGGCCTTTTCTGTTTTTGTTGCCCCCCCTGATTCACTCGCCCCTCCTGATGTGGATTTTGCCGATGTTGTTATAGTGTCAAGCTTTTTAGTCTGGATGGAGATGCTTCCTGCATTTTCTACAGATGCGTTTTCACTTAGATATGCCTCGGTATCACCTGTAACCGTTGTTACTGCTACACTTCCTCCGGCGGCGGTTGAACCGCCTGCAGTGCCATCAGCAACTGTTGTTACAGTCCTAGTGTTCTGTGCATTTATATTTATCTCTCCGCCTGCATTAAATGCTGATGAATCTGTTACCCTGACAGCCGCTGACCCGTTAACAATAGAGGTTGCGACTGCTGCATCAGCAGATACTGACCCATTCATGGATGCGAGTGAACGTGCGGTTGTTTCAACGATTGATGACGCATTTATTGACATATTACCGGTTGCGGCAAGTCGTGATGCGCCTGTAATAGAAACAATCGCCTCTGATGTTACATTTATAAGCGCCACATCCACAGGAAGCCTCAATTCAAGGGACGCCTCTGCTGTAACGCCTGATTCAGCGATTATATTTATCTGACCGGCATTAAGTGTGGCATTATTTATGATGATATGTGCCCTTGCATCACCAAACAGACTGTTATCTGTAGCCGCTGCTGTAAGGTTTATTGCGCCTGTCCCGGTATCTATGGAATTATTGACATTAATTGTCTCAGAACCAATATTCAGATTGACTCCTGCAAGGAGCAGATTATCAGATATGGTAATAACATCCTTTCCATCGCCACCATTTATTGTTATATTTTCAAGTGAGCTTGTGCTGTTTAACAGGATGCTATAGGTTGTGCCATTTATGGATATCCCGGAAGATGTGATATTTATGGCATCCCCGCCTGTTGTGCCCTGTATTATAAGGGTATCATTTCCGCTTAGGCCCTTTATCAGATAACTATCCGATGTGTTAAGGCTATAAGAGCCAGCTCCGCCCGTAATGGTTAAAGAACCAAAATCTATAATAATTGTGTCATTGCTGTCAGTGCCGTTAACATTGATATCAGCAAGCAGATGATAATAGCCTGACATATTGCGGTTCTGAAACAGAAGGGCAGATTCAATAGAGCCTTCCCTGTATTCAAGTATCCAGTCACCATCCCTGCCGGATGTTCCGGTTGCATTTATGGATGCAGCAACATCAGCGCCAGTCTGCCTGCTCAGCTCTGTAATAAACCCAATGCCTAACTCGCCATCCGCAATATTGCACCCGTAAAGCAGAATATCCCCGTTTTCTGTAAGGCTTTGCTGCCAAACCCTCAGGCTTTCGGAATGTTCCTCCAGGCTGCTCCTGTCAACAATGCTGTTTCCAATACGCATCATACCTGATGCGCCATGTGATATTATGTGGACTGCCTCTATATCCTGATATTGGCCCAGTGTTTCTGTTATCTGTTCAATACCGTCTTTGTCAGGATCAAGGATTATTATCTCAAAGGATGTTTTGCTGCTATCATCCGCCTTTATGTCAGATGATTCCTTACCGCCCGGGTTGTCTTCAAATATCCTGTTAATCAGGGCTTCATACTCGGGCACTGACGGATCAATAATAACAAGCTGACGCCCGCTATCCTCTGACAGGAGATATGATAACTGAACAGATATATTTTCCTTTGAAAATGCAGGGCTGTATGAGGCGCTTATGGCTTCTGTCCCTTCCAAAGGGGGGATGCCCTCTGATATCGATCTGTTCTCATCTTTATTGCCCGCAAATATTTCAGCCTCTGAAGAGCTTATACCGGCCTTAACATTATCAGAATCTGAAACATTATTCAAAGCCTCATTGCTTAGCTGCTCCACCTCAGCAGCAGGTATAGGGCTATTAATAAAGAGCTTATCTTCCTGCAACTGCTGGGAGGCAGATAAAGGGTCAGCCGAAAGAAGCAGACGCTTTTCAAGGGTCTCAAAAAGCATCCTGCGACGTTCAGGGGTTTTCTTTACACTGTTTTTGCCTGTAAAGATCTTCAGCTTGCGTGTCAGTTTTTTCAGATGTGACATTTTAAGGATAACCTCATTTTTAAACTCAATCCATTAATACAGTTGTAGGGCCCTTATTTAAGCCAACTGTTAACTGTGCTGATATCTTCCTCTGTTAACAGCCCAACCGCCTTTTTCAGCCTCAGACTATAGAGGATGTACTCATACTGTGATTTGGCATACTCCTGCTTGGTCTGGTAAAGATCCCTTTCTGCATCTGTTACAGCAAGGCTGGGGAACATGCCGGAGTTGAACCCCTCCTTCTTGGCCATGAGCGTAATCTGGTTACTAATCATGGCCTCCTTAAGGGCCTTGATATTCTCTATTGAGCTTTTAATGCCCAGAAAAGCCGCCTTGGATTCCCTTGTTGCCGATCTGATCTCTCCCTCCAGATCCTCTTCAGCGGCCTTTAAAAGAAGCCTTGCCTCCCGCACCTTTGATGAGGTGGATAAGCCGTTAAAAATAGGGATATTCAGTTCAACTGCGCCTTCCCATCTCTCAAGATCGCTCCCGCCGCCATATAATGACCCATCTTCAATATCCCTGTTCATCCTGCCAACAAGATTAAGGGTCGGCATATGGCCTGAGTTCTGTATTGAGACCTCTTTTTCTGCCACAACTACCCTCTTCTCCTTAATAAGCACATCAATATTCTGACTTATTGCTGAGGCGACCCATTCATCAACATTATCAGGCGCAGGGGTTATCAACGGGATTGTGTCCCATGTGTATGCAACTGTCTCTTTGGGGTTCAGGCTGTTAAAACCCTTTATATCCACAACCGTTCCGGGGGATTGCTTTTCATCGGTAACAGCAGCCTTTGCAGCCTCAGCATTATTTCTTGCGCCTGGTTCAGATAGGTAACTATCCATCTTGATATCGGGCAACATTATGGTTTTAAGATTATCCATCCGCCTGCCGGTTATCTCAGACAGCCCCTCAAGGGCATCTTCAAGGATGTGTTCTGCCCTTACACGCTTTGTGGTAATAACAGCAAGCCTGGCCTTTGCATCATGAAAATCGGTAACAGGGGCAAGACCGTTTTCATATCTTTCCTTTGCGAGATTATAATGCATATTAACAGCAGCCTCTTCCGATCTGCTGAATTGAACTATATCCTTTGCCTCAAGCGCTGCAAGGTATGCCTCTGCAACCCTTAGAATAAGTGCCTGTTTTGCTGTCTCAAGCTCCAGATCAGCCTGCCTGACCTCCTCCTTTGCCTGTGAAATGCGGGCAATGGATGAGTATTTAAATAGAGGCTGGCTCAATACCAGATCAAACCCCTTACCCGGGTATTTTGCAGTGGTGTCGCCATATACCGCAACCTCGTTATCATATATCTCATGTCTTGAACGTTTGTAAAAGGCATCAAGACTAACAACAGGCAGCATCTCGGCCAGTGCCTGTTTATATATTTCAGGCGATGCGTTGTGCCTGTGTATCTCCTTCTGAAACACCGCATCATTCTCAAGGGCAACCTGATAAACCTCAAGCAGATCAGTGGAATATACAGGCAATGGGCAGATGAAAACAAACAGAGAACAAAAAAGGAACCTTGTGATTTCTCTTCTTATTTGCGCTGAAAAACAGTAAAAATATCTTGAGATAATTGAATACATGTTTGCGATCTCCTGATTTGATAGAAGCCATTTAGAAAAAAAGATAACTAGTAATAATAATTATATTTTTTTTAATTAATTTTAAAGGTAAATTAATATTTTCTTTAACCATTACTGTCTCCGGGCAAATTGAGCTTTTTCTTCCGGCAGGAAGTTTATAATTAAGGAATTTTTTTAAACTGATCTGTTTTTTATTACGAAAAGGGTTTTATAGAGGATTTATGTAAAC